>NZ_JACBEZ010000016.1:0-73040 GCF_013391465.1 Acinetobacter sp. SwsAc2
ACTTTCAACTTTTGCCAGTGTTGATCTGTCAGCATGGTACGAGGCATAGCGAATAGTAAAATTGGGTTTGGCGATTTGATTTTACTACTTCGCTATTTTTTTAAGCTAAAAGTGTCAACACCCCCTAAATTGCTTTGAGCATGGGGAAATATGTCTATTCCAAAGATTAAAAAATTAATCATTAAAAACTTTGGTTGTATTGGGTCAAATTCCATTGAATTAGAAATTGATAAAATTGTAATTTTAGTTGGAGCAAATAATGCTGGTAAGAGTACAATTTTAAGAGCCTTTGAGGTTGTTACAGACAATTTACAATTAGAAGAGTCTGACTTTCATAATAATCAAGTTTCTCCAGATTGTTTACCTGAAATCGAAGTACACTCAATTACGACAAATGATACAAAACCTGGTAATGAATGGTGTTTACCATTAGATGATGGAACTTTTCTAGTTAAAGAAAAATGGACATGGGCGGGTACAAAGAAAGAACCTATACGAGTTGGATTCAATATACATGAACAAAGATTTGCTATACAAACTGATGCTGAAAAAATGCCTTGGGGAGTCAATAGTGTAGCAAAAGCTAGAAGACCCAAACCACACCGAGTTAGTACTTTTGATGAACCTGAAATTCAAGCAAGAGCTATTAAATCTCTACTAAAAAATTTATTAGATGAGGCAATTAAAACGCATAAAAGCTCAGATGAAGATGATAAAACAATCTATGAGACCATTATTGAGTCATTAGATACCCTAAGAAAAACTACAAAAAGTCAACAAATACAAAATATTGAAGAACTTGAAACCTCTGCAAATGAAATAATTGGAAAAATTTTTCCAAATCATGAGCTTAAAATCTCTTCACCTGAAATAAATACTCCAATAGAAATAACTTTACTTGGTGATGAATTTGATGTTCATATGGGGACGATAAATGGAGAAAAATTCCCTTTGGAAAAACAAGGAAGTGGTAGTCGACGAACCGCCTTATGGACCATTTTAAAACTTCTAGCTGATAAAGGCATCAAAGCTAAAAATACAACTGCAAAAAATGCAAAATCTCAGCATGAAAATTTAGGCTCCAATACTTCACACATCTTACTTCTTGATGAACCTGAAGTAAGTTTACATCCTTTGGCTATCGCTAACGCCCGTGATGTTTTATATTCATTACCAGAAAATAATAATTGGCAAATAATGATTGCCACACATTCACCGAATTTTATTGATTTAAGTAAAGATCACACAACTGTTATTAGGGTAGAAAAAAGTCTTAATAATGACATTGAAGCTTCAACACTTTATAGACCTGAAAACGTACAGCTAGATGCTGACGATAAAGAAAATTTAAAATTAATGAATTTATTCGACTCACATATTTCACAAGCATTTTTTGGTGGAAAAATTCTCATTGTAGAGGGTGACACTGAATACTCGGCATTTAATTATATCCGTGAAAAAGAATCATTAAGCAATGAACACTACCATGATTTAAATATAATTAGAGCAAGAGGAAAAGTTACTGTTGCATCAATGATGAAAGTATTAAATCACTTTAAAAACAAATATTACGTACTTCACGACACTGATACACAACAATGTCTAAGTAAGAGAATAAATAAAGACTTAAGTTCAGATAAACATAAAGTTTATGACACAATTACTATCACAAATCCTGCATGGACTAACAACAATAAAATAAAAGCTCAAATGACAAATAAATCACGCGTAATAGCATCACTCATAAACTTTGAATCAGCATATTTTGCAGAGACAGTAGAATCAGATAAACCTGAAAACTGTATAAACAATATTAAAGAATGTGAAATTAAATACGCTACGATTAAACAACTTTTGGATGGAATTTTAGAAATTAACAATACGACTTTACCAAATGGCGCTATTTGCTGGAATGAATTAGCAGATCTTGAAGATTCAATCCCAACAATAACCTTAAAATAATCCCTCCTAACCTCCCTTTAAAAAAGGGAGGAACTCCGCGAAAAAATACCACCATCAAATTTGCGAGAAGTCCCCCTTTCTCAAAGGGGGATTTAGGGGGATTCTAATTTAATAAGTTCTAACCTTTGCTCAACAACACAATAAATCTGCTCCACCACCCCATCAATCTCAGTCAAAATCTGCCTGTTACTATACCTCACCACCACAAGCCCTAATTCACTTAAAGCTTGATCCCGAATTTGGTCAGCCGAACGACCATCTTCGGTGTAATGCTGCCCACCATCACATTCGATAATTAAATTCGCTGCAGGACAATAAAAATCGACGATAAAATTTAGAATCGGCTTCTGTCTATAAAACTGCAGCCCTAAAATCTGTTTACGTCTTAATCTCTGCCATAACAGTTGTTCAGCATCAGTCATACTATTACGTAAATCACGAGATGGAAGTTTTAAGTATTTGTTATAAGGTTGCATCACGGCACTCTTAATTTTCATATCTTCTTATAATAACCTTGGCATAATACTGCCAGAGAATAACAATGCACGAAACATCATCATGAACGCAAACCAACTTTTCCTCGGTGTGATCTTTAGCTCAATTGGTTTAGGCTATTTTTTCTATGGAAAAAGCAAAAAATGACCGTGCCCTTTGTTGCAGGTCTGGTTTTAATGGTTTTTCCTTATTTTATTGAAAGCAATGTTTTGCTTAGTAGCATTGGTATTTTACTGTCTGTCATTCCGTATTGTTTACGTTTTTAAAGCGACTTAGCCGTTTCAAGCGACTCGACGAACTTTATGTCGACCACATTCCAGTGATGCATCATCTCGCGTAGAAATATAAAGTAAACCAGACTGAATAGCCCTTGTTTGGTCACCTTCGCCAAATAATATTCCCGACACTCAAGAAATGCATTAAAGCCACTTTCAAGCTGTACACGACTTATACTGTGCTGATTTGGGAAAAATAAAGTCAAAACTTGCTGAAATAAAGCATCCGTACTGATTGCACTTTTGGATTGGGCATACTGGACGGGAACCGATTCTAATATTTCTTCAATCACATAAATCATCGACTCAATCGCAAGCTCATCCAACAACCCATGGCGCATACTGTTTGACTGTATAAAGCTTAAACCTTGATCTAGCTGGATATGCTGTCCATCCATTTCAAATGCCAGCTGATCTAGGCCGAATGAAAACTTGAGTACACCATTCAGATCCGTCATCGCTTCAATACTCCAAAGTCAAAGTACATACATTCAATGCCGTTATTACCGATCATAATCATCAAGCCGAAATGCAATCGCGCCATCTTCGTTTGATAAGATAGCGCGATTAAGACTGAAGGTCAGCCGTATTCCGTTAGTTTGCTTGAGTCTTCGGTAAAAAGAAGGTCGCCAAACCGAGTAAAGGCAATAACGAACACACACCAAACACCCATTCAATGCCTTTGACATCGGCTAAATATCCTAAACCTGCTGCGGCGATGCCACTCACACCGAACATTAAACCGAACATCAAACCTGCAATCATGCCCACTCGTCCCGGAACGGCTTCTTGTGCATAAACCACCATGGCTGCAAAGGCAGAGGACAGTACTAAACCTGTGATAATCGACAGTACAGTCGTCCAAAATAGATTGGCATGCGGCATCATCAACGCAAACGGTGCCATGCCAACAAAAGACACCCAAATCACCGCTTTACGCCCAATTCTGTCTCCAATCGGCCCACCTGCAAATGTACCCAGAGCCACAGCAGCCAAAAAGGCAAAGAGATGTAACTGCGCACTTTGCAAACTGAGGTGAAACTTGTGCATTAAATAAAAAGTGAAATAGTTACTGATGCTGGCGATGTAAGTAAATTTGGCAAACATCAACACGCAAATGGTCGACAGCGCGATGACGAGTTGACGCCCATGCAGTTTGCTTTGCACTTGATGCGCTTTGGCAGCCAATTGTTTTTTACTGTGACTGATGCTCCAACGGCTGACACCGAACAACACCCAAATCGCAAGTAAAGCAAATACAATCAACCATGCCACGGCGTGCTGTCCGAAAGGCACAATAATCAGCGCGGCCAATAAAGGCCCAATGGCTGTACCTGTATTGCCACCGACCTGAAAGGTCGATTGTGCTGTACCAAAGCGCCCACCCGAAGCCATACGTGCTACACGTGAGGCTTCAGGGTGAAAGGTCGAAGACCCTACACCAATTAATGCCGAGGCCATGAGCAGTACAATAAAATTCGGTGAAAAGGCCAACAGTAAAATGCCACTAAAAGTCACCACCATACCGAGTGGGAGCAGATAAGGTTTCGGATGTTTATCGGTATAGAGTCCAATCCAAGGTTGCAGTAGCGATGCCGTAATTTGATACACCAATGAAATCAGTCCGACTTGTGCAAAGCTGAGCGAGAAATTGGTTTTCAGCATCGGGTAAATGGCTGGCAAAACAGCTTGAATCAAGTCATTGAGCAGATGTGCAATAGCCACAGCCCCCACCACTTTTATGATCATGCCTTGCGGCTGCTCATTGATCGTAGCTTCGCCCATACCCTCTTTTATTTGAATTGAAGACGACATACCTCGCAAACTCCATGTATTTTTCATCAGGCATTGATTGTAAAATGTCATTCATAAGACTATCTTCCAATAATCATTGTATAACTGACAATTTTAAACTACACATGCCAAACTCTCTGATTCAAACCGAAATGTCCGAATTGGTGATTGGGCTTTCTTCTGAGCATACCTATCGAGAGATTACCCCTGCGCATACCCATTCGCGGGCACAGTTTCTGTATGCTTCGACAGGGATGATTCAAGTGTTCACCCCAAACCACGTTTGGATCGTGCCGCCGATGTGCGCACTATGGATTCCGACCCATGTTGAACACAGTGTGATTTCATTAAGTCGAGTTAAGCTCAATACCGCATTGGTTCAAGCCGATGCAGCTGCACTGCTGGGGCAACATTGTTTTATTATTCGGGTCAGTAAGTTATTGCATGAACTGCTCATTCGGCTCAATGCGATTGAACACATTCCACCCTCCGAACTGATCAGCTCTGATGAACTGTCACGATCTTTACAAATTTTAATTTTTGATGAAATTCATAAAGCCAATCTGTTGCCGATTCAGATTCCATGGCCGCAAGATCGACGCTTAATGAATATTTGCCAAGCGCTGTTAAGTACGCCCGATCAGTTAAAAGATTTAAGCACATGGGCAGATGAAATTGGCACCAGTTCCAGAACCTTGATGCGCATGTTCCAAAAGGAAACGGGGCTGTCTTATCGCGCATGGGTTCAGCAAATGCATATTGCCCATGCCTTAAGTAAAATTGCCAATGGTGAATCTGTCGCGCAGATTGCAAGATCTCTTGGTTATAGCAATCCGAGTGCATTTAGTACCATGTTTAAACGTCATTTAGGACAGACCCCGCAACAGTTTAAATATAAAGATGAATAGAACGATACTCGCACCTAAGCACTCAGACGATCGACAAATAAAATACCATTGAGATGATCGATTTCATGCTGCACTATTCGTGCAGGAAAACCTTCAAAAGTGCTTTCCATTACCTCACCTGTCAAAGTGTGATACAGCACCTTAATACTTTGCGCACGCTGTACCTGACCGCGTTCATTCGGCACACTTAAACAGCCTTCTTCACCTAAGGTCGTTGCTTGCGAAAACTCTAAAATTTCAGGATTGACCATCACCACGGCGTCCATTTCAGGTGCATCGGGATAGCGTAAATTTGGCCGTGAAGCCACAATAATGACCCGCTTTGAAATATAGACTTGTGGTGCAGCAATGCCTACACCGCTCCGCTCTAACATGGTCGCAATCATGGCAGAAGCCAACTGCATGAGCCAGTCACTATTAAATTCTGCATCTGCGACGCGAGCAGCTTTGAGTCTTAAAATATCTTCACCACGTTGTGCAACAGGTAAAATCACACTCATACACAAATCCTCATTTTTATACCTATTTATTCTTTTTTATATCATAAGCTTTTTATCTCGCCTGCGTTATATATTTACGTTGACTGTCAAATCAACGATATTGATTCATGTATAATTTTTAGTTCAGCCCCAGTAAAGAAAGATTGATTATTCATTCAAAAAAGACTTCTTTAAAATCAAATATAAACCTTTATTCAGCTTTGGAAATATACGCATGGATGCAACACCACGTTTGACCAGAGAAGACAAACGTACCCTTGGGCTGTCATCACTCGGTGGTGCACTTGAGTTCTATGACTTTGTTATTTATGTTTTTTACGCCAAAATTATTTCTGAGTTGTTCTTTCCCGCAGGGCTCAGTCCGTTTTGGGCCATGCTGAATACTTATGGTATTTTTGCCGCAGGTTACTTCTTCCGTCCACTTGGCGGTGTAGTCATGGCGCACTTTGGCGACCTCATTGGTCGTAAGCGACTCTTTAGTTTGTCTATTTTGCTCATGGCTTTACCTACCCTCATGATCGGGGTTATGCCGACCTTTGAAACGATCGGTTATGCTGCGCCGCTGCTTTTGCTCCTTATGCGGGTAATACAAGGCATTGCAATTGGTGGAGAAATTCCAGCGGCTTGGACCTTTGTTTCTGAGCATGTCCCCTCTGAAAAAATTGGTTTTGCCAATGGCTTACTTACGGCTGGTTTGTCACTCGGCATCTTGCTCGGTGCTTTAATGTCACTATTCATTTCTCTTCAGTTTAGTGAAGCAGCTATACATGATTGGGCATGGCGCATTCCCTTTATTGTGGGCGGTATTTTTGGCTTAGTGGCCTTGTATTTACGCAGTTATTTGAAAGAAACCCCAGTATTCAAAGCCATGCAAGCACGTAAAGAGCTTTCTAAAGAAATGCCGGTGAAACAAGTCTTAGCCCGTCATAAAACCGCCGTGGTGATTGGTATGCTCTTGACTTGGTTCTTAACTGCTTGTGTGGTGGTACTGATTTTAGCCATGCCAAACTTACTGACAGGTGCCTTTGGATTTGAACGTAGCGATGCTTTTCAAATGCAAAGTGCTGCGATCATCATGCAAATGCTGGGATGCATACTCGCTGGAATATTGGCTGATCGTTTTGGTGCAGCCAAGGTCTTGATTTTTGGCTCGCTCGGTGTCGCCGCTATCGCAACCATTTTCTATCACAGTTTAGGTGCGGTCAGTCCAACTACTGTGTTTGCACTGTATATGCTTTTGGGATTCTTTTCAGGCACGGTAGGGCTTGTGTCCTATAGCATGGTCAAAATGTTCCCTGCTCCGATCCGCTTTTCGGGCATTTCGTTTTCCTACAATGTCGCCTATGCCATTGCAGGAGGCATCACACTGCCTTTGGTTCAATGGCTCAGTCTCTATAGCAACATTGGCGCGATGTATTATATTTGGCTGGTCTGTTTGGTTTGCTTCTTCACAGCTTTGGTTTATCGAACTCAGTTTGAAACCAAGCCATAAAAAGAAACCCTTCAATCGAAGGGTTTCTTTTTATGCAAGCTACTTTGAAAACATGAGGTCAAAGCCTTTAGCTTAAAGTTTCTGCATGCAGATTTTGACGCAGTTCATCTTCCACAATATCCAGCTCGATTTGGCTAAACTTACGGATTTCACCTTCAGCATGTTTTTCTAACATACCGCCAATTAATGGCACTTTCACTTTTACCGTCCATTCCAGTTGAAAGTGAATCTGCTCATCATTACCCGATACACTACGTTGGCACACGGCTTCTAAAGGTAAGTTGGGGTCTAAACGGACTTCCGAGCTCAATACAACTAAATTGCTGACGTCGGTACGTTGTAAGCGAAAGGCATCTTTTAGAAATTTCTTCGCAATATCAGGAATATTGACATCCAAATTATACGCGCGCTTGAGGGTATAAATATCGCCGACTTTATTCGACTCCAAAATTTCCAACTTCTCACCGGGAATACGACGACAAACATTTTCATGTAAGCTAATATCGGCTGCGAGTCGACGGAAGTCATCCAATGAAACACCTTTGATGGTGGCATTGACTACAAACTGATGTGCCATAATATTAAATCCTTTATTTTTTGTTTTTGTAAACATCCATGCCCTGATCAGGACTGAAAACTGGATCTCGTCATCCTGTAGAAAGGTCAAATATAGACGATGTTCCAGCACCGACTATACCGTGATCTAGATTTCAATGTGCGCCATTCTGTATGACAATATCATCTGCAATATGAATAAAAACCACGCGCTCAAAACAGGCCAAGCGAATATCAAAATGCTCGGCCCCATCATCCAGTCCTGTAACCGCCCAACTTGCACTGCTGGGTAAGTCATCCAGCCAAGTGGCCTGATAAAAATCCGCAACCGAAGCAAAGTCCAAATATTGCTGTGGACTTCCCTTTAACCGCTCAATGACCGACTCAAATTGAGCCAATTGTGCGTGTTTAAAATCAATCAACATACCCAGCCTATACACTTTTTAGCTGTTGTTTATGTCGTACCTGAGTCCATTGCCACCAGCCAAAAGCCGCCAAGCCAACAAAGCCTGCATATAAAGCCGCGGTTAGGAACAAATCTTTATAGATAAACATACCGACATAAACAATATCGACAAATACCCACAGCACCCATGTCGCAATATGTTTACGACTGGTCCAATAAGTCGCCAACAGACTAAACGCTGCGAGCTGCGCATCCAATAGCGGTACAGCTGCATCGGTCAAATACTTTAAGCTCAAACCAAATACTGCACCAGCCGCAGCGGCAAGCAGTATTTGCAAAATCACTTGCCGAGCTGTAATCGGTTCAATCCGAATATCATGATCTTGTTGTTTACCTTTGAGCCAGTGATAAAAACCGTAAAAGTTCACCACTACAAAGAAAAACTGCAAAATGGTTTCGCCATATAGCTTATAGGTATAAAACAAATAGCCATATAAGAAGAAAGCAGCGAAGTTAAACCACCAACACCACATATTGCGCTTAATGGTCAACGTCACCCCGATTAAGCTAATGATGACTGCAAATATTTCAAGGCTAGACATGGTTCAACTGGTATTCAAAGAAGTGCTGCTATTATGAAAAAAAACTCAATAAAGGCAAGACAATTCGGCTCAATCTAAACGCCGCTCTTTTTTCGGGGAATCTGAGCAAACTGTCGAGTCACAGAATGCATACGCATAAGTTTTGACAGTTTTCTAACAATCGTTTAAAAACTTATAAAACGATGCAGGAATAATCAAAATGTCAGAACAACAAGGTCGTGTCAGTCGCGAAGTTCGCGGTTCGTTATTTTTAATTGGTTTAGACCGCGCAGCCAAGCGTAATGCTTTTGATAGTCATATGATTCATGACTTATCACTGGCCCTTACCGAATATGAGGATGATCCTTCACTGCGCTGTGCTGTAATTTTTGCGCACGGAGAACACTTTACTGCTGGGCTTGATTTGGTTGAGTTGCAACCCAAACTCACTGCAGGCGTTTTCGACTTTCCCGTGTCACAAATTAACCCTTGGGGCACCAACTCCAGACCCCGCACCAAACCCGTGGTTGTGGCAGTCCAAGGCTTTTGCTTCACCGCTGGAATTGAACTGATGCTCAATGCCGATGTGGTGATTGCGGATGCCAATACACAATTTGCCCAAATGGAAGTGCAACGCGGCATTTTACCTTTTGGCGGTGCAACGGTTCGCTTTGTACAAGCCGCAGGTTGGAACAAAGCCATGCGCTATCTACTCACAGGTGACAGCTTCAATGCGCAAGTAGCTCTCGATCTTAATTTAATTACCGAGGTCGTAGAAACGTCCTCGCCAAACACTACATTAGAGCGAGCATTGGCCCTTGCAGAATCGATTGCACAAGCAGCACCACTCGCCGTTCAAGCTACACTGGCTTCTGCACAACAAGCCGTACAGCACGGCGCAGACTATGCCTTTGCACATTTACAAGAGCACCTCAGCCCACTACTCAAAACCCAAGATGTCCAAGAAGGTGTCATGGCAATGCTACAACGCCGCCCTGCTCAGTTTAAGGGACAGTAAAGCAAGGGCAATAAAACTTAAAAGTCTGGAACCGACTTTAGTATTTAACAAAAAGAAGAAACGATGATGCAAGCCACCGCCCATTTAGATTCGACCCAAATTGAGAAACAAACTGTAAAATTTTCAGCAACCGATGGTTATGTACTCGTTGGTACACGTTATCGTTCATCTGAGCCGATCAAAGCCAACATTATTGTTGCCAGTGCAACAGGTGTACCACAGCAGTTTTATCGCCGCTTTGCCGAGTATGCAGTAGCTCTAGGTTATCAAGTCCTAACTTTTGATTATCGTGGTGTGGGGCTTTCTGCACCGAAGCAACTCAAAGGTTTCGGCATGTCCTATTTGGACTGGGGACAGCTAGACTTGTCGGCTGCTATTGACTCTATCCGCAAAGATGGCAAACCTATTTTTGTGGTTGGACACTCTTATGGAGGCCAAGCACTCGGTTTAACCCACAACCATGACCAAGTCACTGCGATGTATTGCTTTGGCACGGGTGCAGGCTGGCATGGCTATATGCCGTTTCGGGAGAAAATGAAAGTGCATGTGATGTGGAATATTATTTTCCCGCCGATGGTTGCACTAAAGGGCTATCTGCCTTGGAGCCTGCTGAAAATGGGTACCGATTTACCTGTGGATGTCTACACACAGTGGCGAAAATGGTGTAAAAATCCGACCTACTTTTTTGCAGATCCAGAGCAGCAACACTTACTGGAACAGTATGCACAGGTCAAAACTCCAATCTATGCTGTTTCAGCACTGGATGATGACTGGGCTTTACCGAACTCAAGGCATGCATTTATGCAGCATTATCGGCATGCGAACATGCATTATCTCAATATTGAAGCCAATGACTATGGCTTAAAAGAAATTGGACACATGGGATATTTCCGCCAAGGGGCCGAAGCCATCTGGGACGATATGCTGAACACTTTCGATGGCTATTTATCATCACCAACCACTACGGAACGTTAAAGCTCTATGCGCCCACAAAAACTGAGTAAAGAACAAATCCAGTTGCACTGCATGCAAACATTTAAAACCCATGGTTATGCAGGCACCAGTATGGATTTACTGGCAAAGTCTTGTGGGCTCAGTAAAGCAGCATTTTATTATTATTATCCCAATAAAGAAGCTTTGGTTTTAGATATTTTGCAAGTCAGCCAGCAATACTTAAACCATAAACTGTTCAGCATTTTGTGTGATACGCACTTAGAGTATTGCGTTCGCTTTGAACACTTGCACCAGCAAGCGGTCAACTTTTTTAGTGCGGGTGTTCAAGGCTGTTTAGTCGGGATGCTGTCTTTGGAAGTCCCACATTTATCCGAACAAATTCATCTCAAAATTCAATCGATTTTCCAAGATTGGGAGTTGGCGTTGTTACACTACTTTCAGCAAGTCATGCCTATTGCTCAAGCTGAGGTACTGGCCAAAATCAGTGTTGCCGATTATGAGGGGGCAATCTTAATGACACGCTTAAAACAGGATGACTTCTATCTAACTCATGTTGCAGAAAGAATTCTTAAGCAGTTATCCATAGCTGTGATGGACGCTGTGGAGGCTTAAGCAATAGATCAATCCCGAGTACGATAGCTTTTTTTATGCTCGCATCCACTGCGGTCAATATGCGTATAAAACATGCCATAACGACTTACATAATATTCAAGCGACTGATCATAAAAGCTCCAAAAAATAGACCATTCATTTAAATCCATTTTGCGGATTTGTGTCTGGGTTTTCGCAGGCATTTTGACCAATAATGTGCTTTGCATTAACGTTGCATCTTCTTCGACCGTGAGCAATATCGCTTGATCTAGAAATAAAGTCGCCACGTCATCGAACAGCTCTTGTTCATAAGCCTCAACTTCAATAACACGCTCAACCTGAGGTGCTATATTGGTATGCGTTGCCATTTGCACAGATGCTGCTTCCGATTCAACCGCTTTTTTTTGTCGCTTCAGAAAGCGGTGCTTTTTTTGAATTTTGATTACAATAATAGATGCCGCAACCAAAGCAATGAGTATGCAAATCATCAGTAAAAATGTCGCCATGCTCTGCTCTCGTAACAAATATTCCCTTTTAAAATACAGCATTATCGCTCAAATAAACACCAAATTAATTAAAACAGACTACGTATAAACTCAAATGCTCAATTCGATGACTTGTAATTGGGTGTTGATTCTCAGACCAATTCAAGTGATTCAACACATATTCGCACAAACGTGAAAGGCATCACAAAATGTGATTTTTCACTCACAAAATCACTATAAAAAATAATTAACTTAGTGCGATTGAACAACAAAGTTACATCCGTACTAACAGTAATTCAATTTAATAAATACAGTCCCTAGCATGAAATAGCTCTTTCTATAGCTCTAAGAAGAAAAGATGATACGGGCAGCCCAACTTCAGGACATTCCTGAAATTTTAAATGTCGTGCACGACAGTATTCGATCATGTATCAAAGACCACCATCGCCATGAAAGTACGATTCAAATTTGGCTAGAAAATAAAACCCAATCCAACCTGATTATGTGGATGCACTATAACGACAGCTGGGTTTATGTACTCAATCAGCACGTAGTAGGTTTTATTATGGTCAGTGATCAAGGTCGTATTTTACTCAATTATATTTCATCCGCTGAACAACAGCGCGGTATTGGGAAAGCCTTATTAGAAACCGTTATTGAACATCTTAAACGTAAAAAAATTCACCAAATTAGTTTAGAAAGCACCCAAACAGCATGCTCTTTTTATCAAAAACATGGCTTTCAAATCCATGTCCAAGACATTCCAAATCCCAAAATGGTGACCATGGTTAAACTCTTATCCTAAGGTTTATTAACAGAGGTATGACTCAACTAAATTCACTCATTTTCATAGGATTCATTGGGCATTTTCATCTGATCACGGCCCGCTTCTTTGGCTTGATAGAGTTTTAAATCAGCCGCTTTCATAAGGTCGTGAATATTGGCATAACTCGTTTCATGATCCATCCACGACACTCCCATACTCAAAGTCACATAATCTTTGCCATCTAGTCGGTTATGATGCTCAAAGCGCGCACTACGCACCGCATCTAAAACGGTTTGCATAATCTGGCTAATAATCACAATTGGGACATTATATAAAACAATAGCAAACTCTTCCCCACCATAGCGTGCTAAGTAGGCATTATGTGGCAGTACCGCACCAATCACTTTGACCAGATTTTGCAGGACTTCGTCGCCCTTTAAGTGCCCATAGTAATCATTATAATTTTTGAAATAATCGACATCCATCATGGCAAAAACCAAAGTTGCATGACTATCTTGTTGTGTTTCAATAAAGCGCTGCTGAATTTCTTGATTCAATGCACGCCGATTATAGGCGCCTGTTAAGGCATCAATTTGAATTTGATATTCGAGTTTTTCATTTAAGTCATGTAATTGAGAGGTGCGCTGTTGCACTTTTTGCTCTAAAGAATCATTCAATTCAATTAAATTATTATTTAAACGTTCGGTATGGTAAGTCTGATAAGCATAGTTACGTGATTGTCGGAACATCACCAAAAGTGCATACAGACTGGTAGAGATAAAAGATAGATGAATCGAATCAATCACATGTAGCGTTAGTAAAAAGTCATGAATGACCGATATACACAGCAATACCACGGCGTATAAATTGATTTTCGAATATTTTTGTTTGGTCTTTAAAGTAAGGTAAAAACCATAGGCAAAATTAAGCAAAATAACAATACTGAAAAATGCGCTATAAAAAGCCAGCTGCTCAAAAACAACTTGCTCGGATAACAAGGTAATGACGATATTCAAGGTCAAAACCAACATGGAAACGGTATAAATCCAACGCTGTAAATAGTACTGATTGAGCAAATACATATAGCTCAAAAAAAACATGACCGCTAAATAGATAAATAAATATTCTAAACGTATGCCCCACAACCAGTTGATATCTAGGAAGGTCGTATAAGCATATGGCGCAGTAAAAAGATTATGTAAGGCAAGAAATAAAATAAAAATACCAAAAACAAAAATACTTTTACTATTCCGTTCATCTGAACCACGGAACATCGAGAACATGGTGGTGAACATTCCTACACCAAACACCACGCCACAGATCATGGCGATACTCATCATCAGTTGCTGATAATGTCGATTAATCGTTTTAGCAATGCCAATATGCATGGGGCTTTCAAGGCCGCCGCGTAAATTGTTAAAGTTTGAGGCTTGTATACTTAAAGTAAAATAGGGGCTGTCAGGGACAAAATAAGCAATCCGCGGTGCATTTTCTGTTTGCTGTGCTCCCGCATTATCCGCGACATCCCCTAAACGAACTAAAAAATCGCCATTGAGATAAACCCGATAAGCACAATTTTGATTGGGGATATGAATGGCTAGCCTTCGGCCAATAAATTCATCCGGAATTTTGAAATGACCGACAAAAGTCCCATAACCCGTATTACTGCCTGTAAGTTCTTGAAATGAAATTGGAAATTCGGTAGTTTTAGAAGGGAGTTTACGATTAGGCTGAGAAATCAGCTCTTGGTCATAATAAGACCATGTACCTTTTAAATAACTGGTGGTTTGTTCGGTGAATTGAATGTCATTGACATTTTTTTGATGCAAATAATACTGCGTGGGCTCAGCTTCATATTGTGCCCACGTCGAAGGTATCAAACTTAAAACCAGCAAACAGCTTAAAACAAACCCAAACAAAGACCGTTTGCTCAATGAGCTATACAAAAGCGACTCTTCCCTTAAATACGCTCTGCCTAATAATTAATCTACAAATGTTTTTCTTAAAAACCAAGTGTTTTTACAAATGAATCAAATACATCCTTGTAATTGACTCTTTTAATTATCACTATTTTTGATTAATCACGTGTTTTTACATCATACAATTCAATTTCAAAAATCAAATTTGAATTGGCAGGAATAATATTGCCCATTTTACGCTCACCATAAGCCAAATGTGATGGCACGATGAGTTTACGTTTACCACCCACTTTCATGCCCATAATCCCTTGGTCCCAACCTTTAATGACACGGCCTGTCCCAATCACAGTTTCAAAGTAGTTCCCGCGGTCTAAAGATGAGTCAAATTTGGTTCCATCTTCTAACCAGCCCGTATAATGCGTAGTGATTAAAGCACCTTTGACTGCTTCTTTGCCTTCACCGACAACCAAATCAATAATTTCTAATTCTGCGCTCATGTTCTCGCTCCAACCTGTTCAATCAATAAATCTAGTTAAACTGCTTGTTTATTGCAATTGCGTCCACTCAATAATGGCTTGAGCATTGTCACCAATTAAGGTCCACTCACCATCCATTACATTTAACTGAAGTTGCATGGTCCGCTCACACAGGGCTTGAACCGCTTCAGTACTTGCAGTCGACAACTGCCAAATTTCAACATTGTTCAATGTCTTCAACTTACTGTTGCGCTTATACCATTCATCGACCGCTGTGCCATAAGTAACAATAGCCACTTGCTTACAACGTGCACTGGCTTTTTTCACTTTATCTTCGTCTGGGCTGCCCACTTCAATCCATTTCACCAACTGACCCGTTAGGTCTTTTTCCCACAGCGCAGGCTCATTGGTTTCAAATAAATCTTTGGTAAACTCTAAAGCTTCATCCGCAAAACGTGCAAATGCCAACAAACGCACCATCAAACGCTCAATGGTTTCTGAAGGATGCAATGCCAAAGTCAGTTGATAGTCCCCATATTGGTGGACATCCATATTGGCAATATTCAAATCTGCCTTATAAATTGTAGCTTTAAGCGCCATACATACCATCCTCAAATTTGCCGACTAGCATATAAGATTTCGGCTTTTTTTGCTTAAAACAATTTAAGTCATTGCTCTATGCGACATTCAAAAAGTGCGCTTTCAAAGTCCATCCAATCTCTTTCGTTTTGAACAATCAATTCAACTCGATTATCAATCCCTTCTTCGACATCTTGATAGTTAAATTGTTCAGGATTGAAATTAAATGCCTTCCACCCCTGATTGGTATGGAAAATTCCTTTAATCCGTCGCCAATCTTGCTGTTCACAAAGTAAATCGAGTAAATCGTAAAAGTTAAAAACCCAACGCTTCGGCATTTTCCAACCTGCAACACTATAACCTTGCGCTGTTTCTACATAGTGATACGGCAACTGTTTAATCTCGGGAAAATCTTGTTGAGTCGCTTTCAACTGTTGCTGAACGTTCAGTAAAGGCTGCTTGAATCGTTTTGTTCCGATGTACTCAAAATCGATTTGCGTAAGCTCAATCTTGCCCTGCTCTGCCATCAGCCACTGCTGAGCATAAGGCTGATATTCGGTTTGCAGTTTTTCAAGAGCATCTTGATCTGTTTTTTGCATTTGAGCTTGATGCGAAACCACCACAATCTGCGCCGCTTTTAATTGATCCTGATAGAGATTTTGTGCTGTCCATGCATGATCATGTAAACGCGAACCATCCAGCACCGTGATCGGCGCACGCATGTGCAGTGTCGAGTGCCAATGAGGCTCGGTCAGTTGCTCTAGTAACTGTGCTGGATGTCCCAAGCCTGTGGGTTCAATAAACAGCCGATCAGGCTTTTGTTCTGAGAGCAAACGAGACAGTGCTATTTGCATCGGTAGTTGGCTGCTACAACATAAACAACCACCGAGTAATTCTTTCACCGCATAGCCTTCCGTTTGTGGCATGAGCTGTTGATCTACGCCAATTTGCCCAAACTCATTCATCAGTACCGCCCAAACTTCATGTTCCGGTTTCTGACCTAACAAATGCATGAGCAAAGTGGTTTTACCTGCACCAAGAAAGCCCGAAATAATATGCGTATGAACCGCCTGCGGCATCGATATCAGTTTCAAAATTTTATACCTAGCATGGAATATGATAAAAACAGCACAATAAAATAAGCCATCATCTTAATTTAAATCACCAATTTTCTCATCTCAAATCCATGGCGTCGAACACTCAGCATTCAATTGGCTAACATTTCATTCTTTTATACCCCTATTGGACAAACTTCCTTACATTTTACTCAGTACTGAAATTAGGGTTTCGCACTTAATTCGCATGCTTTGTAGAGTTTATGTGAATTTTCAAACATCCATATTGATCATTAATTCTTCATTTCATCTCAATCTATTCACAAAAAACTTCTACTTGTTACTTAAAGCTTACTATTTTTTCATCATCTGTAGTTTTAGGTAATGTGCGCTTTTCACATTGTTGCATCGATTGAATCGCAGATATTCAGGCTATAGGATGAAGCTCAGTTCAAATTGATGTGATGATCAGTCTGAACTATTTTTATCTATAAAATATAAGGATGCCAAAACCATGAAACTTTCTCACTTAATTATTGCAACATCTTTAACAGCTGCGAGCTTTGCAACTTTTGCTGCACCTCAACAAGCGCCAGCTCAAGAAGACAAAGTTGTGGTATCAACCCAAGAAACAGCTGAAACTACAGACTTAAGTGCAAATGCACCAGCTTCGGAAGCATCAGCAGAGCAACCGAATCAAGAAAAAGCCGCTAAATAATTCAAATGTTGAGAGATCCAGTGGCTTTACTCTCCTGCTGGATCGCAACAACTTTTTAGCGTCACTTGAAACCAAGATATATCCTATCTTGGTTTCTTTTTATTTATGCACATGGACTATAGCAGTTCGAGATCAACAGGTGCAGAAAGCCAAATTTGCGTAGTTTGCCCATATGAGCTTCTATTCAAAACATCGACGTCAGACATAAAAAAAGATCCCCTATACAGGAGATCCTTTTTTAACAACTTAACTATGTGATGTTTTTTTATAAATACTGCACGAAGGATGATGGTTCTCTTGTAAGCGCGCGACCTTACGTTGTTCTGCCGCTTCAAAACGGCAACGCTTCCAGTCATTGTCCAAATTCAACGCAGGAATTTGTTTTGGCTTACCATTTTCATCTACTGCAACCATAGTGAAGTAACAACTATTAGTATGGCGCACGGTACGCTTTTGAATATTTTGTGCTTCAACACGAATACCTATTTCCATCGAAGTACGACCGACATGGTTCACGCTTGCCAAGAAAGTCACTAACTCGCCCACATGAATCGGCTCTTTAAAATTAACTTTATCAACCGATAAGGTCACCACATAACTTCCTGAAAAACGACTTGCACACGCATATGCCACTTGGTCTAACAGTTTCAAAATGGTGCCACCATGCACATTTCCTGAAAAATTCGCCATATCAGGTGTCATTAAGACCGACATAGTGAGTTCAGACTGGTCATCCGCAGCCGCAGCAATTTGATCTAATGGGGACATCGCGTTCTCTAATTGGTAAGATAATAGGATATGTGACATTTATTATATCGGTTTTGAACGCTAAATTTGGTAACAAAACCATCATTATTATTTATAGTGATTTGACTATCATTCAAAAAAATATATATAAAGAACACTAAGTTTTTGAATCTATAGGCCTTCTTTAAATTTTAATTTATTCAAAAACATTGTCGCTGTGATATTTTCACAGCATATAAATGGCTTTTGCCTGATTGACTGTTTTTCGAGTTATAGTGATGTATAAAAGCCCATTCAAGCATTTATTTCTACATAGCGCCAGATCAATGCGTTCGCGCTTGGATATTTTGAATATTCAATTTTTGCTTATAATTTTTCTGCGCAAAAACTTTTTGAATCTGTCCTAACTGTGCAACGGTTGCATCGACCCCAGCTTGCATGGTCAACTCACGTCCACTGACATCAAAAATATGTAGTTTCTCACGCAAGTCTGGCTGAATCACAATATCTGCATTTTTCAGCTCAATTTGCGCAAGGTTCTTTTGCATAATATTGATATTTTGGTTAAACAGCCCCCAAACATTTGAGGTTTCGGTATACATCGGCTGTGCCAAGATATCGACCGCGATAATAATATCTGCCCCTAACTTGCGTGCCACATCAACAGGTACGGGGCTG
Source organism: Acinetobacter sp. SwsAc2 (assembly GCF_013391465.1). Taxonomy (NCBI): domain Bacteria; kingdom Pseudomonadati; phylum Pseudomonadota; class Gammaproteobacteria; order Moraxellales; family Moraxellaceae; genus Acinetobacter; species Acinetobacter sp. SwsAc2. The sequence goes on from NZ_JACBEZ010000016.1 coordinate 18,955, forward strand.
ACTAAACCACCATCTACATATTCATCAGTACCAATCTTAGTTGGAATAAACATACTCGGGATCGATACCGATGCTCGAACTGCTTGACCAGTATTGCCATAGTTAAAGACGACTTTTTTACCTTCTTTTAACTGCGTCGCCACCACATACATCGGGATAGGTAAGCGCTGTAGTGGAACATCGCTTACTTGATCATTGACATAGTCTTCAACTTTTTGACCATCAAAGAAACCTTTCATGTCCAAACGAATATCGCGCACATCACTGGCTTTCATATTCAGCGCAATATCACGAATTTGGTTGGCATTTTTACCACTTGCATACAGCGATCCGACGATACTGCCAGCACTGGTTCCCACGATAAAGTCGGGACGAATCCCCGACTGCTCTAAAACTTGAATTGCGCCAATATGCGCATAACCACGTGCACCACCACTCCCCAACACCAAGGCAATAATTGGACGGTTCTGTTCTTTTTTGAGCTGTTTAAAATTGATCTGGTTGAGTCGCTCTTGAGCTTCCCCTGACTCAGTTTCGGCTAAAAACGCCTGATTTGGCGTTTCTTGAGCCACTTTGGGCATGCTTTGACAGCCTGCTAAAGCGAGCAATGTAAACGACATAAGGCTAAGTTTAATGTTTAACATGATTCACCGAGGTTGAGATAGAGCGAAGTTTTCCAGCAGCATAGTGTATGAAAATCAGCAGTCCAAGTACTGTTGTTTTTCGTAAAAGCGTCATATTTCTCTATTATAATCTGTTTCAATTTTTCAGCATAATTCAACATGCACACTCAGCAGCTCATTCGCATCTTTCTGCATTTTTTAAAATTGGGCTGCTTGTCTTTTGGTGGCCCTGCTGCTCATTTGGTGTTTTTTCACCGACATTTTGTACAACAACTTCGGTGGTTGAGTGATGCTGAATATGCCCAGTTGGTTGCTCTCGCACAATTGCTCCCAGGACCGACCAGCAGCCAAGTGGGTATTGCCATTGGTTATCAACTCCAAGGCTACCGCGGTGCGTGCGCGGCTTGGCTCGGTTTTACTTTGCCGTCTATGCTCCTCATGGCATGTTTCGCGGTACTGGGTCAGCAGTATTTCAATCAACTCAGTGCGATGACACTACATAGCATTCAGTTGATCGTTTTTGCTGTGGTGGTCTGGGCCTTTTGGCAAATGTTGACAAGTTTCTGCAAAACTATCTGGCAATATGTGCTGATGCTACTTAGCACCTTGTTTCTTTACTTTGTGCCATGGTCATTCAGCCAAGTTATCGTCATCTTTGTTGCTGCTCTCGTCGGTATTTATTTCGCATCAGATTCGACATCAAAGCTCCAAGACAGCAGCTTAAAATCAAAAGTCCAAGCAAAGCAGACTTATCTTTGGCTAATTGCCTTTGTTTTGCCTTTTGTAGTTTTTATGGTGTTGCATTCATCTTCTTCACTCTTCTCACAGAGCCTGTTCAGTTTTTACCAAGCAGCATCTTTGGTTTTTGGTGGTGGGCATATTATTTTGCCACTTTTACATCAGGACTTCGTCTCCAGCCATATTTTATCTGCCGAACAATTTGACTTGGGTTATGCGCTGGCTCAACTCATGCCCGGCCCCTTATTTAGTTTCGCAAGTTACTTAGGTGCTTTACTGCCTTTAACTCCGTTTGTTTGGCTGAATGTGGTTCTAGCCACTTTAGCAATCTTTCTGCCCTCATTCTTTTTAATCTTTGCAGCCTTGCCCTATTGGTCTTGGCTTATGCAGCAAGCTGCAATACGAAAAGCCGTGATTGGGATTAATGCGGCAGTGGTAAGTTTACTGCTGTGTTTAGTGATACAAATGGGACAAAGTTATTTCAAGCATTGGACTGACTTAGTTTTTGTAATCGCTGTAATTTTAATGCTTCGAACCAAACTCCCGATTTGGCTAAGCCTGATTTTAAGTTTTGCACTCTATCAGCTGTTCTTTTACTTTAGCGGTTAAATAGCCATAAAAAAGCCCCTATCAATGTAGAGGCTTTTTTAATGTGCTAAAAGATTACCAAATGTCTGATTTCACTTTGTCTTTAAATTTAGGATGGTTATCCAATTTAAACACTGGCTCTTTCACACCTTGTTTCAGCTGTGCCAAATAGTCTTTTAACAGCATCAATAAGAATGGTGTTAATAACAAAATGGCAAACAAGTTAATGGTGGCCATGATACCCATGAACAAATCCGCAGTGTTCCAAATGAGAGGCACGCTCATCACTGAACCGAGATATACCATAATCAAAACAAAGATACGGAAGACGAACATCACCTTGGCATTGTTATTGATAAATTGCACATTCCCTTCAGCATAGGCATAGTTACCAATGACCGATGAAAAGGCAAACATGAACAAAATCGTTGCAAGGAAGTCATCACCCCAAGAACCAATTTGGCTCTCTAAAGCCATTTGGGTGAGCGCTACGCCTTCAAAGCCCGCATCATGATAAAGTCCTGAGGCCAAAATAATAATCGCTGTACATGAACACACCACGAAGGTATCCACAAATACACCGAGCATTTGTACCAAACCTTGGTTTACAGGGTGCTTTACATCCGATGCAGCTGCCGCATTCGGTGCTGAACCCATACCTGCTTCATTAGAGAATAAACCACGTTTAATCCCCATCATCATTGCCATAGAAACCATCGCACCGAAGAAACCACCAGCAGCAGCTTCAAACTCAAAAGCTTTAGAGAAAATGAGCTGGAAGATATCAGGTAAAATAGCGTAATTAATTACGGCGATATATAAAGCAACAGCCAAATACAACAAAGCCATCAATGGCACAAAACTTTCTGCCACTTTGGCAATACGTTTGATCCCACCAAAGATAATCATTGCGGTAAGCAAGACTAGACCTAGTCCAACCCAAGACACCACAATATGAATGCCACCGAGTTCAAATGCTAGATTGGCTTTATCCCATCCCCATGCATGTGCTGTTGCACCTGTAATTGCATTGGCTTGTACTGCGTTAAACACAAAACCATAGGTTGAAATAAGCGCAACAGCAAAGACTACACCCAACCATTTTTGTTTCAGGCCTTGGGTAATATAGTAGGCAGGTCCACCACGGAACTGTTTATTTTCTTGGTCGCGCACCTTAAATAACTGCGCGAGAGATGACTCAACAAAAGCCGAACTCATACCCAAAAATGCAGTGACCCACATCCAAAATACTGCACCCGGTCCACCAATCGCAATTGCGATCGCAACACCCGCAACATTACCTACACCTACACGGCTTGCAAGCCCAGTGACAAAAGCCTGAAAAGGTGTAATGCCATGATCATCATCACATTCCTTACGGCTTGATTTCATGACCTTGATGCTGTGCAAAAATAAGCGAACCTGTACTGCACCCGTAATTAGGGTGTAAAACAAACCGACCGCAACAAGGAAAATCACCAAAAAGTCCCACAGAGGTCCATTCAGTGTATTCACCCACCCGAGTAATGTTTCATTTAATTGATCATTCATCTCGATATCCTAATTATTGTGAGAGACCTGAAAGCAAAAAAGCCCTAGTCTCCTAGGGCAAATTGCATTTCCAATTAGTTAAAATATTGCAAAATAGACTGAATGACAGCCACGTTAATCAAATCTACAAAGAATGCGCCACATAAAGGCACAATTAAGAATGCCTTATGTGAAGGACCATACATGTTGGTAATCGCCTGCATGTTTGCAACCGCAGTCGGTGTTGCACCCATACCAAATCCACAGTGACCCGCAGATAGCACCGCAGCATCGTAGTTTTTACCCATCACACGGAATGTCACAAATGCAGCATATAAGCCCATCGTAATTGTTTGTGCACCTAAAATTACCACAAGCGGACCAGCAAGGTCAGCCAATTGCCATAATTTCAACGAAAGCAAAGCCATCGCAAGGTACAACGACAATGATGCATTACCAAATACATCAATCGCACGGTCAAAGATTTGAACTTTGAAAATACCTTCCAACACATTACGTAAAATCACACCACCTGCAAGCGCCCAAACAAATGTCGGTAACTCAAGCATTGTACCTTTCATATGGCCGGTCATAAAGTCAGCAAAAGCCAAACAGCCTGCAAACAAACCTAATGTGGTAATCGCATTATCCGCAGTGATTAAACGCACACGATGTGGATATTCAAACGGTACATATTCTGTTGAATTAATATCAGTCAGTGGCGTGTTATCACTCTTTTCAATTTGTTCATTGGTACGTGGTGTCGCCAATTGATAGCGGTTAATAAGTAACTTCGCTAGAGGACCACCAATCAAACCACCAATAATCAAACCAAATGTCGCACTCGCCATACCCAAAGCTAATGCACCTTGGATACCATGCTTAACTTCTAAAATTTCACCCCAAGCACCCGCAGTACCATGACCACCAGTTAAGGTAATTGAACCTGCAATCAAACCAATAAGTGGGTCAATACCCAATAAAGTTGCAAGGCTAATGCCGACAAAGTTTTGCACCACAATAAATGAAGCGACAGCCATCAAGAAAATAACCAGACCGATCCCGCCCTCACGCAATTTGGCAAAGTTTGCACTTAAACCAATTGAGGAAAAGAAGATCAGCATAAAACTTGTTTGCAATTCGCTACTGGTCGTGATGCTATAGCCCCAAAGACTATGCACAACCAAGGAGATAATCGCTGCAACTAAACCACCTGCGACAGGCTCAGGAATGTTGTAGCGTTTCAAGAAACCAATTTTATTTACCAAGAAGCGGCCAAGTAACAAAACAATGACAGCAGCAATCAAGGTATAAAAAGCGTTAAAAGTAAATTCCATGACAATTGTCCATAAAGCGGATGCTTAGATTTTGTTATCTGGCTAATAAGCCACCGAATCCATTGATACTTCAAGAGATATTTCGTAAATCTGAGACAAACTCAGTCTTGCGTATGGAAATTCAGGCAATGGGTAAATTGGTAACAAACTAAGCGATCTGATGCATAACATGTTCAGTTCTACACGATGAGTAAACTGAAATAACGTAATGCCCAATAATGTTTGGACACAGATACGGTTTTTGAAAAAAATCACAAAACCGCCCCATATTGCTTTAAAAACAAGCAATAAATGCACAATATGGGCGAAAGACGGACATTATGCAGATTTTTTATAGATAATCTTTATTTTTTTACAATAATTTCCAACTATTTCACTTATTCTTTTTCTACTCTAATACTTAAGTCTATATTTAGGTTGTATTTAGTACAGTTAAAAATGACTTGATAAAGAATGAAAAAAACAGGAGCGCAAAGCTCCTGTTTTTTAATCTTACATCTATATCATTTGACGATTAGAAGCTGTATTTCGCCATCAAGCCAACACGGTTGTCTTTTTTGCTTTCACCAGCAAATGTATCACGTTTACCATTGATATATTCAACACCTAAGTCCAATGGCTTAACTGGTGAATAGATGAAGTTAATCCATGCTTGGTAAACTTCTTCGTTTGCTGTTGGGTTTAAAGTTGCATAATCTGTGCCGTCATCTGCAAAGAGTGCGCCATAGGCTAAAGTCGAACGCAATTTCTCGTTGAACTTGTACGTACCACCGACTTGTACACCAAACGCTTCATTTTGTGCAATCTTGTCATTTGCAGCATTAACCACATATGCAGAATTACTGCCATATAAGTAGTTGCTGTTGCCGTCAACATAAGACACATCAGCACTGAGTTTTAGCGGGTCCATTACTTGATAATTTACACCTGCTGCTACACCCCAACCAGTATCAGAATCGTTAGCAGATTTGTAGTTTTCGACCAAAGCACGCGCAGATACAGAACCTTTACCATCAGCAAAACCTTGCGTCAATTTCGCAGTTAAGTTGGGTACGCTATATTTAATTGCAGCATCTGAACTACCACTATTGCTATTCCCTTCTTCCGCAGCAATAAATAATTTCGTTGCAGGTGCTAAATTAAAGCCATAACGTACTTGTGGAATACGTGCTGTACCACCACCAACGTTAGTCCCAAAGTCAATCATTTCTGGCGCATGATTAGACAAGAAGTTAGATGTGGTTTGACCAAACAACCAGCTGTTATAAGTCAAATATGCATGACGAATACGCAGTGCTTCATTTGTTCCAGCAAAGTCTACTTCTACTTTACCGCCAAGTTTGTTATCGCCACCAACATTGGTATTGAAATCTAAACCTAAACGCGTAGTTTTTGCTGTTGCACGAAGTTTGTCTTTAGTTTTACCATCTGAACTTGCAACTTTGTTGAAGTCGTCATCCGCACCTTCAATAATGTAGTTTGCATCACCACGCACATAACCATACAGGTTAATGTCTGCACCAGACTTAGATTTGAACGAAGACAGTGGAGATTCAGCTTTTACTGGAGCAGGCTGTGCTTTCACTTGTTGAATCTGAACGGCTTGCTGTTGTTGAACTTGTTGCTGTTGTTGCATCAATGCTTTTAGCTCTGCAACTTCAGCGCGTAATTGCGCGAGTTCTTGTTGTTCTTTGGTTGCAGCATGAGTTGTTGTCATCATCAGAGCAGCCACACTTAGTGCTAGGCTTTGAGCGATAAATGGCTTTTTATTGAGGGCTAAACGCATACACGAACTTCCTATATTACATTGTTAATGGTGAATCAAGAATTCCATTTCAGTAAAATTTTTTGCACAAAAGACCATTCCGTTTTGGTCTTTTCATATGCAAAATAATCTTATAAAGATGAAAAATCGCACATTTCGATGTTTTAAGATATGACCTTTTATTACTCTTGCCACTAAAGTCTAATTCCAGCAATTTTGAACGATAATTGATGTTATTCACGATTGGCTTTGAAGCATCAAATTACAATTTAGACAGACTTTTGCAATAATTAAGTAACAATTCTTCATATTTTCTTAAATATAGACTGAGTTTTATTTGATATCTATACTTTTTTCTTATAACTAAAGTCTTAGCCTAATAGATAGCCACCTATGCCGAATGATGGGTAAAAATCACACCTTTGCACCAAAAAAGCTTAACCATTCAGACTATTATTGAGCATAGTGAATGAAATATTATCCGATACGAATACACAGTTATGGCAAATCGATGTGCTCACAAGAAAACTCCTAACAAGATGTTTGAGCAAACCTGTCATACTCAATTTAGACCGTCTGCACATCCTGAAAAGACAACGAATAACAAGCAAATTTTACACATCATCCTGAAAAATGGATTTCGCCTTTTATTGAGCGCCGCCGTGAAAATGGTTGGGGCTTATATGGTTTGCTTAATATTCAAAAAGGTGAAAAAGCAAAAATCCCACAGCAGCAACCACGTAATGACGAATTTTTTGATGCGCCTGTCGGACTATTCTTCATAGTCAATCAAGTTATGGTCATCAACGAGAAAATCGATATTGCCATGATAATGCAAAATGCGATTATTGCAGCCAAAGCACGAGACTAAACACCTAAAATGAGTCTCTTTTTTATATAGTCACGACTTCAATTTTTAGGCTTTTTCGTGCTCAAGCTTAAACACATAATACAAAGCCAAAGCTACAAAAATAGCCATGACAATGGCCATATTCAAGAGTGCCGACCAGAGTAGAAAATTAAGAATCACACCACAAAGTAGACCACAACCAAATTGCATGCTGCCCATAATCGCACTGGCCGTTCCTGCTCGTGCACCCTGCTCAGACATTGCAATCGCCATGGCATTTGGCCCTGTAAACCCGATTGCTGCGACAGCGAGAAACATCCCTGCACATACGATATATAAGGGCGCATGCGTCATGCTACCAGCTACCAACAACATCCCCACACCAGCCAACTGAAAAAAACTGCCTAATTTTAAACGCTGAAAAACACTTAACTTTTGTGCCAGACGTTTATTGAAGGTCGAGAACAGCATAATCCCAACTGCATTAGCACCAAAGGCATAGGCAAAAACTTGCTGACTTAAGCCGTAACCATCCATCAGAATGGCAGCAGAAGCACTGATATAGCAAAAGAGTACAGCCCCAGCAAAACATCCAACAAACATCGGACGTCTAAAGCTCGAATCTTGCAGAATCGCCCCGTAGAGGTTTAAAACTTGATTAAAGTTAAGCTTTAAACGACGCTTCGAATCTAAAGTTTCTTCAAAGAAAAAGTGTACGCAGCACAGGCTTCCCAAACCAACGACCATCAAAAAGGCGAAAATGCTATGCCAACTACTAAAACTAAGTACCAGCGCGCCTAAACTCGGCGCAATAATTGGCGCGATGGTGGTCACGATCATCATACTGGCAAATGCTTGGGCTGAGGCTTGCATATCTAAACGATCACGAATCGCAGCTCGAGCAATCACCACACCCACACAACCGCCTAAGGCTTGCAAAACCCGGGCGGCAATGAGGCTCCACTCACTGTTTGCAAACACACACAGTAAACTGGCAATAATGTAGAGACTTAGGCCAAAATACAGCGGTTTTTTCCGCCCAATTCGGTCACTTACCGGCCCATAAATCAGTTGTCCAATAGCCAAGCCTAAGAAGTACGCAGGTAAGCTGTTGGCCACCATTTGTGTGCTTACCCCAAAGTCATTCGCCATTTGTGGCAAAGCGGGTAAATACATATCAATCGACAGTGGACCGAGTGCAGTCAGTGAAGCAAGTAAGAGAATCCAAGCGTTGGAATAGACCGCTTTTTCCTGTGTAGTCGGCATAGGATTAATTTATGTTTTGGAAGGAGAGTTTGCAGACAAGTTTACACGCTCCATAGTATGATTTATAGCAGAGCAGGTGAAATTTCACATATTCTCATATTTGAAAATTGTCCAACCCTAAGCGACAAACCAAGGTGCCCTTTGAAAGCATGGCTGACCAGTCTAAAACAGGCTACTTATAATACAACCTTCATGTATAACCTCCGCATGGTCATTACTTTTGCAGGGACTGCTTTTGTTCCATATTTTATGGGTTTTCAACTGGCAACTATTCCGCTGACACTCGGCGCAGTTGCTGCGGGTTTAAGTGATATTGATGACCGCTTTTCCGTGCGGATCATGAATTTAATTTTTACCTATATTGGCTTTTTCATTACCGCAACGTCGATTTACTTTTTATTTCCGCACCCAATTTTATTCGCACTGGGACTGATAGTTTCGTGTATTGGCCTGATTTTACTGGGCTCACTGGGACGTCGTTATGCCACGATTTCCTATGGTTGCTTAGTGGTTTCGGTTTACTCCATGCTCGGTGTCGGACTTTTTGACAACTGGTATACACAACCGTCTCTGCTGGTGATTGGGGCAATTTGGTATAGTATTATTTCAACCATCAGTTTTCTGCTCTTTCCTGTTCGTCAAGTACAAGACAATCTATCGAAGTGTTATTCCTCACTCGCCGATTTTCTATTTGCCAAATCCAACCTGTTTGATGTTGATATGACAGCAAACAGCTATCAACAGAGCATGATTGAACTGTCGTTGGAAAATGGTAAATTAATTGCAATTTTCAACGACATGAAAACCGCCCTACTCACCCGTTTAAAAGGTGACCGTGGACAACGAGATACCCGTCGCAGTCTGCAATATTATTTTGTGGCACAAGATATTCACGAGCGTGCAGATTCAGCACATATTGATTATCAAAAACTGGCGAAAATTTTTCAACACAGCGATATCTTATTCCGCTTTCAACGAATTTTATCTATTCAAGCCAAAGCCTGTAAGGACTTAAGCAGCAGCATTTTAAACCGGCAAACCTACACCCATAATAAGCGCTTTAAACATGCATTTGAAAACCTCCGTTTATCATTAGAAAAGCTCAGAGACGAACAACAATACGATCAAATTTGGGTCAATGCTCTGTTTTCGTTGTATCAAAACTTAAAGTCTATTGATGCGCAGCTACGTAATTTAGAAACTGAACGCAATATTAAGCTCGATAAAACCAAACATATCGAAAGCCAGCTCAAAGATGATGACCTGAAAGGCTGGGATGACATTAAGGTTCGGATTAAACAACATCTCACCCCAGAGTCGGTGTTATTTCGACACGCGATTCGTTTATCTATCGTGCTGTTAGTTGGATATATCTTTGTTCAAGTCACTAACATTGAATATGGGTACTGGATTCTACTTACAGCACTCTTTGTCAGTCAGCCCAATTTCAACGCAACCAAACGTCGTTTACGTTTACGTATCGTAGGGACGTTGGTCGGAATCATTTTAGGGTATGCCGTATTGTACTTTGTACCTTCGATTGAAGGACAACTTCTCGTATTGGTCATCAGCGGGGTACTTTTCTTTGAGCTTCGCAGTAAACAATACGCTCAAGCCACCGCTTTCATCACCATTTTGGCACTGATTAATTTCAACTTAGATGGTATGGGATATGAAGCTGCCCTTCCGCGCATGATGGATACCTTAATTGGCTGTGGACTGGCATGGTTAGGTGTAAGTTTCATTTTCCCAGACTGGAAGTTCCGTCGCCTACCCCGCACAATTTACCGTTCGCTTTCCGCTCAATGTGATTATCTGGCTGAGGTGATTGAACAGTATAAGTCTGGACGCAACAATGGTCTGAATTATCGTGTGGTCCGTCGTGCTGCACACAATACCGATGCCGAAGTTGCTTCACTCATTTCAACTTTAGCCACCGAGCCCGATTTTGACCCAACGCAAAAGAGTTTGGCGTTTGAATTCTTGTGCCTCAATCATACCTTTATTAGCTATATTGCAGCTTTGGGGGCTCATCGCGAAAAAATTGACGACCCAGAAATTTTAGAATTGATGGATCGCGCTTTTGACAATATCCAAGGTGCGCTCCTGCGGGATGAAATGCCTGATTTAACTGCGCAAAATATGCTACAGACCATTCGTCAGCGTTTAAGCCAAAATAATGAGGAAGATCAGAAAGCATTGATCATTTTACAACAGCTTTCGTTGATGTTTAGCATCTTGAATCAGTTTAGTCGTTTGAAGCAAAGTTTAAGCCACGAACGGGATCATGAGGCCACAGAACTGGCTTCATTATAATTTGGGTGATTTTGGAACAATATACTCACTGAAATGCTCTAAATGATGCTAAACTTTTTGCAGTTTTAAATCTGTTACTTTCACTATGACCGCGAAAAATTTATACGCTTATACTTTACAGCCTGTGACCTATGAAATCACTGAAGCTGAACAACGCGATGCTCAATTAAAAATTTGGCGTAGCACAAACAAAATTAGCATTAAAGCTTGGATCATCATGGCTGTCGTTACAGCCCTTTCGATTCTTGGCCTAATTTTACTCAAAAATTATTCAACCATCTTTTGTTGGGTCGCAATCGCCTGCGTCGTGGTTTACCTTTTAGTCCGTAAATTCGGTTTAGAATGGTATGTGAAGCGCAAAATGAATGAGTTTCCAGTTCAGGAAATTAAAGGCATTCGTTTAGGTGTACAACCTCACGGTCTGATTATGCGCCAGCAAATGGGCATGCAAGAAGGTGTCGGTGCAATCGGTTGGAAAGACATCTACGAATGGTACAACACACCTGAGTTTTTGTTGATTAAATTCAAAGTGAAAGGCCAAGAAGGTGCATACATTCTGCCAAAACGCATGGATAGCAAAAACTTCTCGTTTAATACGATTCGTAAACATTTAAAAGAAACAGTTGGTGAAGCGCAGCCACTTTAAGTCCTGCCTTTCTTTTCTGTAAAAAAAAACCTCCAACTTTTGGAGGTTTTTTTATATCCTAAACTCTCGAATACAAATGATAATGAGAATAAATATTAATTTCTAAATCCATATTATCTTCTCAATCTTCAGGTATAATTTGCGCACAACAAATCGCTCACCATTAAGTATCGTCATGTTTAAAAAAACATTTTTCCAAGTGCATTGGTTTTTGGGAATCACTGCGGGTCTTATCCTGTCGCTTATGGGCGTCACAGGGGCTATCTATTCTTATGAACAACAAATCTTAAAATGGATGAACCCAGATAGCTATACCGTTCAAGCAACACAAAACAATAAATTAACCCCTGCTGAGCTGTATCTACATTTCCAAAAACAAGATCCTGCCATCAAAATCAATAGTATTACGATTGCTCAAGAGCCAAGCACTTCAAGTACGGTTAATATCGAGAAAGAAGGCGCACGTCGTGGTTATAACATGATGGTGAACCCGTATACTGCTGAAGTCTTACCCGAAGTTAAAGGCCGTGAGTTTTTTAACTTTATTCAACAGTTGCACCGTAATTTAACTGTCGGTCCTGTCGGTAAACAAATTACTGGCGCTTGTACCCTCATGCTTATTTTCTTTGTATTGAGTGGCTTGTACTTACGTTGGCCCAAACGTCATTCCATCAAACAATGGTTTTTTATTAAACCTAAATTGAAAGGACGTAACTTCATTTGGGATTTGCATGCTGTTGTTGGCACTTGGGTGGTGATCTTTTATCTGATCTTGGCCTGTACAGGACTGTACTGGTCTTATGATTGGTGGCGCGATGGCATGTTTAAAGTCCTCGGCGTTGAACGCCCACAAGCCCAAATGCAAGAAGGACCCCGTCCAAATGCTGGTGCAACTCAAGGCCCACGTGGCGAACAGGCTGGTGCTCGTGGTGGCGAATCACGTGAGCAAGGTCGTGGCGGCCCACAAGGTGAGCACACTGCACGTGGCGAACGTGGCCAAGACGAACAACATGGTGAGCGTAAAGGCTTATCTCCAGAACAAGTACAAATTGCTTTAACCCAAACATGGACAGGATTTAACGCACAAGTTGGTCGAGACTATTCAACCCTGACCCTAAATATTCCGAAAAAGCCTGATGGTACACTTGAGCTTTCATTTGTAGATGCAATTCCACAACATGAGCGGGCGCGAAACTCAGCGGTCTTCAACTATCAAACTGCAAAAATTGAAAAAATGGAGTTGTATGAACAGAAGAAGCTGAATGAAAAAATCATGAGCAGTATGCTTCCTGTACACCGTGGTAGCTTCTTTGGCCCAATTTATCAATTCTTTGCCATGTTTGCATCACTGATGATGCCACTGTTCTTTGTAACGGGTTGGATGCTGTATCTCAAACGCTGTAAGCAAAAGAAACTCACCCAGCAAGCCCGTGGTGGAGCGTTGAATGTTCCAGTTGATCCACATGCGAAACCATGGCTCATTGCCTATGCAACTCAAACGGGTGTTTCTGAACAAATTGCTTGGCGTACTGCAACCAGCTTACAAGAAGCAAGACAACCTGTAAGCGTTAAAGCTGTGCAACACTTAACACAGGATGACTTAAAAGCTGCTGAGCAAGTGCTTTTTGTTGCAAGTACTTATGGCACGGGTGAAGCACCTGACTTAGCCAGTAGTTTTGAAAAGAAATTTTTAAATACAACTTTGGATTTGTCACACCTTCACTATGCCGTTTTGGCTTTAGGCTCTCAAGAATATCCTGATTCCTATTGTAGTTTTGGACATCGCATTGATAGTTGGTTAAAAGCCAATGGCGCACATGCTTTGTTTGCAACCATTGAAGTCAACAACGCAGATAACAATGATATTCAACGTTGGAACAGTGCTCTTGCCTCTGCAACCAAACTTGAGCTTCAAGCCATGAACATTGACAAAACCTTTGATCAATGGAATTTGGCACAACGTGAAGTACTCAATCCAAATAGTGTCGGAGCACATGCTTATAATATTGAGCTAAAAACCAACTTCGATGCAACATGGCAAGCGGGTGATATTGCTGAAGTTCAACCAGGTAACAGCACAGCACGTATCCAAGCCTTTATGCAAAAGCATCACATTGCAGCACAGAGCATCGTTGAGTCTTTAGCCATTTCCATTGAGCAAGCGCTTTGGGATAAAAACCTCAACACAGAGATTGAGCCTTTTGCCAATTTGGAACATTTACTGGAACAGTTGAGCCCTTTACCTACACGTGAATACTCAATTGCAAGTGTACCGACTCAACAAGTGTTACGTTTAGTCGTGCGCCAACAGCAAGATTCAGCAGGTGAACTGGGCTTAGGTTCTGGTTGGTTAACCCAACATGCCGAGCTTCAGCAACCTATCGCACTACGTATTCGTACTAATGAATCATTCCATTTGATCAATGACAACCGTCCTATCATTTGTATTGGGAACGGTACAGGTATCGCTGGTTTAATGAGTCTACTCCATGCACGTACCCGCCTAGACTATACGCAAAACTGGTTGATCTTTGGTGAGCGTCAACGTGAACATGATTTCTTCTATCAAAGTACGATTGAAGCGTGGCAAACCACAGGCATGCTACAACGCTTAGATTTAGCGTTCTCACGAGATCAAGCAGAGAAAGTTTATGTACACCATAAACTGCGTGAACAAGCTACAGAGCTTAAAACATGGGTTGAAAATGGTGCCGTAATTTATGTCTGCGGAAGCATTAATGGTATGGCGAGCGATGTCGATGCTGCCCTAATTGAAATCCTAGGCGAAGAAAAATTAGATCAATTACGTCAAGAAGGTCGTTACCGTCGTGATGTTTACTAAACACTAAGCCCAAGTAAAAAAACCGAGCCACAGTGCTCGGTTTTTTCATGCTTAAATTTGCTAGAATCATGCAAACGATAACCCACAAGCCTATATGCAAAAATCAAAAAGAGTCATTAGTTTTATTATCGGGTCATTACTGTTCGCAGACGGCTTGTATTTTGTTTTACAACTACGCTTTAATTTTGGCGCCCTCTTACCCTTATTGATTGGACTAGGCCTGATCATTTATGCACTGGCTTATCCTAAGCTTATCGCCTATATTCAAACCAATACAATCAGACAATCAATATGGCGTTGGGCTTGGGCGATTTTCTTTGTTTGGATTTTTAGCTTAGTCATTTTCTTCGTCTTTTTAGGGTTTTCAAATCAACAAAATACCCCTCATGTCGCTGCACCCGCTATTGTAGTTCTTGGGAGTGGTCTGAAGCATGGCAAACCGAGTCCAACATTGGCCAGCCGTTTAGATCAAGCGGCAAGCTATGCCAAGCTACATCCCAACAGCATTATGGTCGTCAGTGGCGGCCTATCATTTCAGCAAAAAAATAGTGAAGCTGAAGCAATGCGACAATATCTGATTGATGTACACCATATCCCAGCACAGCGTATTTATACCGAAGATCAAAGCACCAGTACTGAGTTAAATCTGATCAATAGTAAAAAGATTTTAGCCAAGCAACATATTTCTCTCCAACAACCGATTGCTATTGTGACCAGCGATTTTCATATCCCCCGTAGCCGTGCTATAGCCATACGTCAGGGTTATCAAACGCCCATCATGATCAGCGCTCAGACACCTCTTGCCACTCGCTATAATGCATGGTTACGTGAATATTTTGCGTATTGGAGTGGTTGGTTGCTCAACGAATACTAAAATGAAGTCATCATGTATTAATGAAGACGGATTGTCCGTGGCGACGGTAATTGTAATTGTTTAAATAATTCAGGTTTCTGCATTGAAAATTGATATAAATAGTTTTTGATATCTAATAATAATTTTTCTGGAGCAACCAAAACATTTTGCCCTTCTGGGCTTAAATTCATCGAGACCGTGGTTTTTTCCGAACGTAAGAATGGAATCACTTTTTCGACTAAATCGCTAAGACCAATACTTTGGATTTCGTAACCCGCCCAATTATCTTTCACTAAAAGTTGTGCTAAACCTTTACTCTGCCACATTGCAAAAGAACGTTGTCCAGTCGGCGTAGCACATAAAGCCCAACCATCTTGATATAAGGCAATAACATGACCTTGATGCACGATAGTTTCGATAAAAAGACGATAGATTTCAAGAGGATCGTAAGCAGTATTTTGGTTTTTAGACGCAGCTTTGCGTTGATATGGGTTTCTCATAAATCTGTCATATTTTAAAATTATTATTGCACAGAAGTGTATGAAAACAGCTTGAGATAAGCAAGGTTTTTACGATAAGGGAATATGGTGGGCGCTGACGGGATCGAACCGCCGACATTCTGCTTGTAAGGCAGACGCTCTACCAACTGAGCTAAGCGCCCTTGAGAAATAAAAATAGCGTCGCTATTTTTATGATGCAAGAGAGAAATCTTGCTTGATTCCATTTACTAGCACAAGGGATCTAGAAAATGGCGCAGCGGACGGGGCTCGAACCCGCGACCCCCGGCGTGACAGGCCGGTATTCTAACCAACTGAACTACCGCTGCAACGGTAATTGCGAATGCAATTAGGGTCATTAAGCTTTACAGCTTGAATATGGTGGGCGCTGACGGGATCGAACCGCCGACATTCTGCTTGTAAGGCAGACGCTCTACCAACTGAGCTAAGCGCCCTGATTTAAGATTGTCAGTCTTAGTGTTTAAATTTAAGCTCAGGGACTTAAATTTATATTTTAAATGGCGCAGCGGACGGGGCTCGAACCCGCGACCCCCGGCGTGACAGGCCGGTATTCTAACCAACTGAACTACCGCTGCGTCGTAAAATATGGTGGGCGCTGACGGGATCGAACCGCCGACATTCTGCTTGTAAGGCAGACGCTCTACCAACTGAGCTAAGCGCCCTGATTAAGATTGTCAGTCTTAGTTTTTAAACTTAAGCTCAGGAACTTAAATTTAATCGATTCTTTGAATGGCGCAGCGGACGGGGCTCGAACCCGCGACCCCCGGCGTGACAGGCCGGTATTCTAACCAACTGAACTACCGCTGCATCGCAAAAAATCTGGTGGGCGCTGACGGGATCGAACCGCCGACATTCTGCTTGTAAGGCAGACGCTCTACCAACTGAGCTAAGCGCCCTCATTAAGGATTCTGTATAAATGGCGCAGCGGACGGGGCTCGAACCCGCGACCCCCGGCGTGACAGGCCGGTATTCTAACCAACTGAACTACCGCTGCACTTACACAAAGTCACTAATGTGGTACAAACAATATTAAAAATCTTAAGTGGCGCAGCGGACGGGGCTCGAACCCGCGACCCCCGGCGTGACAGGCCGGTATTCTAACCAACTGAACTACCGCTGCACGTAAGATCTTTAACGTAAAGGCTTGGTGGGCGCTGACGGGATCGAACCGCCGACATTCTGCTTGTAAGGCAGACGCTCTACCAACTGAGCTAAGCGCCCTTAACGTCTTTATCGTTTGTGAGGTGCATTATAGAGAATCTTTACAGGCTGTCAAACGCTTTTCGGCTTGTTTTCGCTTTTTTGCAATCGAGTGATTAAAAAATAGGTCAAATGGTATAAAAACAAGTATTTTCTGTATGTTATTTAACATATTTGCGAAAATTAAAATGATCATTCGCTAAATTTCTTTTCCTCAAAATACACATTTTCTATGATTAATCCCCTTCTTCTATTAAATACTCATATTTTAAATTACAGCGTTGAATACTCAATAAAATAACTTTGCACATTTTTTAACAGCTATTTTTAGAGTTCAAGTTTATGTTCGGAAATATAAACCAGTGCATTGCAATCAATTAGTTCAAATAACTCCATGACATCCGTATTACGCATACGAATACAGCCATGCGACATCGGCATCCCCATTGGTTCGCTATCTGGTGTTCCATGAATATAGATATAACGTTGATAGGTATCGCAGCCTTCCCCGCGATTAAAGCCCTCTTCTAAACCACTCAGCCATAAAATCCGAGACAAAATCCAGTCCCGTTCAGGAAACTGCTTGGCTAAATCGGTGTCGTAAACTTCACCTGTAGGCTTTCGAGCAATAAAAACGGCATTTTGCGGTTGCTCAGCGCCATGCTTCTCAGCAACCAGATGCCAACCCCGTGGCGTTTTACCACTATTTTCAGTTTCGCCAATGCCATTTTTCCCCGACGAAATCAGATAAAATTTATTCTTTTTAGGCAGCGTTAAAGTCTGTTCAGCCAGATCAATCAAGACGTCTGCATCTGCAATTACATAAGACATCAGTTGTCCTCTATTTGTTTTTTATCTATTCCAGTATTTGGTTCTGGGCGTAACCATAACCATATTGCGACAAGTAGCATGGTGGTATTGGTAAATAATTTCACTAAAAATGGTGCATTGGTCAGTAGCATGATCAGCCCACTGATCAACATCATGATACTGGCAAACCATTTCGCTTTACGTGGTACAGTGCCATTGGCACGCCATGCTCTTAACGTTGCGCCATATTTAGGATGGTTGAGTAACCAAGCATCCATTTGTGGCCACCCTTTAGACGCAGCCCAAGCGGCCAAGATCAGAAAAACAGTGGTTGGCATACCCGGCAACAGTGCACCGATAAAGCCTAGGATGACAAAGATCACCACTAAACAACGCCAAAACAACGTTTTCATACCACTTTCCTGAGCACCGAATTGCGGTAGTATAAAGTGTTTTTTAATTTTATCCGTTGTCCTTCTGCATATTTAGCTTCTTTTTTAAGGCACTCACATGCATCTCATTTCACAGCATCAGTTGTTCGAACCTTGGCTCCAATTCAAACACCCATTGGTTCGCCAGTTGGCTTTTGCTGTAGCAAGTCCAAACATTTTGTCTGCGTTGCCGTTAGAACTCGATATACAGTATGCTTTTCATTTTCATCCCTCACAGATTTGGCAACAGCACTTTAAAACCTATTTACCTCGTCTTAAACAGCTCGATCAAGACCCGAAAGAACTTGAAGACTTTATGGCTCAACTGAAAAGTACCCGTCTGGGTCTGCGCTTTGAAATGTTCATGTGGTTTTGGTTACTGGATCATCGCTATCATGCCTATGAATTATTGGGTCATAGTATCCAAATCATTGATGGTGCACGTACTACGGGCGAGTTGGACTTTTTAATTAAAAATACCGAAACCAATCAAGTCGAGCATTGGGAAGTCGCCTTGAAATATTATTTAGGTGAAACAGATCTAAGCTTAACCACATGGTATGGGTTGAATCGTACTGATACTTTAAACCGAAAACTAAAACACTTTACCCATAAACAGTTTCAATTCCAGCAAGCTTTAGACACAGACATTCAAACGCGCTTTGCCGTTTTAAAGGGGCAACTTTTTCTCCCTCTAAGAAATGGTTTCACGGCAGTTGATGCTTTAAATCAATACTCCCTTCCCGATTGGCTCAACCCAGACCGTCGACTAGGCACTTGGGGTAACATCATTCCAAAGGCCGACTTGAATTACTATCGTCTACAACGTCAAGAGTGGATTTGCCCAAATGCAGAAATCAGCAGCCAAAATGCACATTGGTGGACAAATGGCCTGTACTTACAAAATCAAAACAATCAGTTTTATATGTATCGAAATCCAAATTTGATTTTAACTTGATTTTGCAGAAGTTCCTTTATACAAAAATACATAATACAACATACGCTTACTTATCTCCTGTAAAACCATGCTATTTTTTATAGTGTTTATTTTTTAATCTTAAACAACATCAGAACAAAATCATTTGATGAATACACTAAAAATTTTGGAGATAGAGATGAAAAAAATTGTTTTAAGTTCACTAGTGATGCTTTTTGTTTTAACAGGCTGTAATACCGTCAAAGGTATGGGTAAAGATGTCTCTTCAGCAGGTAATGCTGTATCAAATACCGCTGAAAAAACCCAAGATGAAATCCGCAAGTAATTAATATCTGCACTTCAAAACCTTATCAATTGATAAGGTTTTTTTATTGCTAAGTTTCGCATTCCAGAGATTAATCGCCTATTATAGTGCCGACTGTTTTATTGACTTTGAAATGCGCATGACCTCTTCTGCTACTCTCGATTTAAGCCTCCAACTTTTACGTCAGCCATCGGTTACACCTGTGGACCACAACTGTCAAAATATTATGGCTGAACGCTTAAAAAAAATTGGTTTCAACATTGAGTCTATGCGCTTTGATGATGTTGATAACCTATGGGCACGAAAAGGCACTGAAGCACCTGTATTCTGCTTTGCGGGTCACACCGATGTCGTTCCTACAGGTAATTTAGATGCTTGGAACTCAGACCCATTTGCCCCTGAAATTCGTGATGGCAAGCTTTATGGTCGTGGCAGTGCAGACATGAAAACTGCCTTGGCTGCAATGGTGGTTGCTTCTGAGCGCTTTGTTGCAAAACACCCAAATCATAAAGGCTCAATCGCGTTCCTCATCACATCAGATGAAGAAGGCCCATCGATTAATGGCACGGTCAAAGTGATCGAAACACTCGAAGCCCGTAATGAAAAAATGAAGTGGTGTTTGGTGGGTGAACCTTCAAGTACCCATCAATTGGGTGATATTGTTAAAAATGGTCGTCGTGGTTCACTCAATGCAGTACTGACTGTCAAAGGAAAACAAGGTCACGTGGCTTATCCACATTTGGCCATTAACCCAATTCACATGGCCTCTAAAGCTGTTGCTGAACTTTGTGATACGGTTTGGGATCAGGGCAACGAATACTTCCCTGCAACCTCGTTCCAAGTGTCCAATATTCAAGCTGGTACAGGGGCAACCAATGTCGTTCCAGGTACCATGAACGTGACTTTCAATTTCCGTTATTCTACTGAATTGACCGCTGAAGAATTAAAAGCACGTGTTTTAGAAATTTTGGATCGTCATGGTTTAGTCTACGATATTAAATGGACACATTCAGGCTTACCATTCCTGACGCCAGTGGGTGAGTTGGTGAATGCGGCTAAAAATGCTATTCGTAATGTGACTGGTGTAGAAACTGAGCTTTCAACCTCAGGCGGAACATCTGATGGTCGCTTTATTGCTCCTACAGGTGCTCAAGTACTTGAACTTGGTGTTCTCAATGCCAGCATCCATCAAATTGATGAGCATGTGAATGTTGCTGATCTTGAACCACTTGCTGAAATTTACGAACAAATTTTAGAAGGCCTTTTGGCATAAGCATGCAAACCCATATAAAAAAGGAACTCAGTTGAGTTCCTTTTTTATTGCATTCAAACTTAAGTAGAAAGACCTAAACTCGCCTGAATTTTATTTAAATTCGGTACGTGGTAAGTCTCATCGCCCATACGCACCAGCTGGAAAATGGTGGGATCATTCACAGGGCTTTCATCATCAACAATTTCAGAAATACGCAAACGAATTGACTTCGGCATTTCATTACACATCAAAGCAAAGCGCTGAGAAGCATCATCCCCTTCAATCACCAGAGCCACCCCTTCCATTTGGTCAGGACGGTTGATGGGATAAACAGGCAGATGAAGATCATGCCATTCCACCGTTTTCACTTGCGTATCACTATCGAGCGCTGAAAGTACAATATTTTGCGGCAAGAGCATGGGTTTTTTACCATGACATTGAATGATGTAAGCATCAATAAAACCTGTTGATACCGTAATTAGGTATTGCAATTCTTGCTGACTGATTTGCTCACTCATGTTCTTTGAAACATTTGCATTCATTTATTTACCCCTGCTTTTCAGCCAATAACTGCTGAATATTGACAAGTAATTCTGCCTCTTGGAATGGTTTGCCCATGTAGTGGGTCACGCCCAAGCTGAAAGCACGTTCACGGTGTTTTTCACCCGTACGCGATGTAATCATAATAATCGGCAAATTCTGGTGAATTTCGTGGTGACGAACCAAGTTCGTTACTTCGAAACCATCCATACGTGGCATTTCAATATCCAGCAACATCAAGTCCGGTTTAACACTCTCAAGCTGCTCCATCGCATCAACACCGTCTTTTGCAGTCACAATATCAAAACCTTGACGCTCTAATAAGCGCGATGTGACCTTACGAACCGTGACCGAATCATCCACAATCATCACTAAACGACGCGTATCCTGATGACGACCAAAGTCACGATGATCAGCTGCATGCGTTACACGCTTGGTACTTAAAATCTGACGTGCAATGTTCTGACCATCTAAAATCAAGCACACATGGCCATCACCCAAAATCGTTGCGCCCGCAATTGCACCAATGCTGGCGAACTGTTGTCCAACTGGCTTCACTACAATTTGCGCACGTGAACCAATCAGCTGATCGACCAATAATGCAATGGTTTGTCCACTGTTGCCTTTAATTAACAACACTGGCAATGAATGTCCAATATTACTCAAACGTGGAATCGGCTGATTGGATAAAAACTCAGATAAATAGCGCAGTTTATAACTCACACCATCAATTTTGAATTGGTCATCTTTGCTGTGGAAATAGTGATCCAGTGCTGTTGGAGCAATACGCACAATACGATCAATCTGCGCCAATGGAATCGCATATTGTTGATCGCCTGCTTTCACCATCAAGGCATCACTCACCGCTACCGTAGTCGGTACGCGAATAATGAAGGTCGTACCGAATCCAATTTCCGATTCAACCGTGACATGTCCACCCAGTGCTTTAATTTCACTTTGTACCACATCAAGACCAACACCACGTCCAGAAATTTGCGTCACTTCTTTGGCCGTACTAAAACCCGGATGGAAAATAAACTGTAAGATTTCTTGTTTGTCTGGCACTTGATCGGCTTTAATTAAACCTAAGTTTAGCGCTTTCGCTTTAATCGTGCTTTCATCAATACCCTTACCATCATCTTTAAAGCTGACGATAACATCTGTACCTTGACGACTAATGTTCAGTTCAATTTGGCCTGTCGCTGATTTTTTCGCAGCACGACGTTGTTCCGTATCTTCAATACCGTGGTCGATTGCGTTACGTAGCATATGCTCAAACGGTGTAACCAACCGTTCAAGAATTGTACGGTCTAATTCACCTTCGGTGTTATGGACGACCAATTCCGTTGGACGGTTCAAGGTTGATGCAGTCTGACGCACAATACGCTGCAAACGCGGCAACATACGTGAGAACGGCACTAAACGTGTCCGCATTAAGCTTTCTTGAATTTCCGCTTGAATACGGGATTGTTGTAATAACAAGCCTTCCGCATCACGAATTTTCTCAGCCAAAGTGCTCTTGAAGTCGACCAAATCCGAAGCCGATTCTGCTAAGGATTTAGACAATTGGTTGAGCGATGAATATTGGTCCATTTCCAAGGGATCAAAGTCTGCGTAGCGCGAGTTTTCAGAACCGTGCTTCGCAATAATTTGACTCTCAAGCTCGCCTTCCATTCGACGCAACTGATCCGCCAAACGCTTAATTGCAAGCTCCATCTCGTTCAAAGTATTGCCGAGTTGACCTAAATCCATCTCAATACGTGAACGGTTAATTGCATTTTCACCTGATAGGTCGATCATTTTTTCAACCAAATCAGCTGAGATACGGATCATCTCATTACCACCATCCAAGTGAGTCGTTTCTTTCCACTCACCCAGCATTGCTGGTGGCTCAGTACCATCACCCTGCACAAACTCAAAACTTGGTACAGCATTGAGTAAATCAATTTGAGTTACACGCGTAGGTAATTGCGCAATCACATCCACATAATCAATAGATGCTAAGCTATTTTTCAGACCATCATAATTACTAAAATCACGTTTGAAGATGGCTTGTTTTAACCATTCAAATGCGGTTTGCAATAATGGGTCATACACGTTTGAACTGAAATTATGTACAGCAAATTGCTCAAATGTGGTTTCTAATTCATAAGCAATCGCACCAACGGGTTCATTCTCCGCCATACGTGCGCCGCCTTTTAAACTGTGCGCGGCACGTTGCAATTGCAGTAACACACTACGGTCACTACGTTGTTCAGTCCACTGTTTCAGTAAGCCATCCGTAGTCGCTAAAATTTCTTCAGCTTCTTCCAAGAAGGTTTCTTCAACAATTGATAAAAGACTAGCTGCTTCTTCAACAGCGCTGACTGCTTCTTCTTGGACAAGTGACGGAGTATCCAGCTGTTCAACGACAGTAACGTCCGTGTTTTCAACTATACTCGGCTCTTCAATCGCAGTTGCTGACTCAACCGCAGCTGCCTCAGCTTCAATCGTTCTATCTACATTAGATAAAGGTTCTTCAACTGCCGCAACAAACGCTTCAACTAAAGGCTCGGATACTGTAGTTGTAACAGTCGTACCCTCAACTAAGCTCTGAATGTTATGCAGTACATTGATCGTCGCTGTTGCTGGATAATCAACCTTATCGGTACGAATGACCTGAATTCGGTCTGCGACGTCATCCTGTACTAAGCGAATGATGCTGATCAACTGTGGCGTTGTGGCTATTTGCTGACGAATCACACGCTCATAAATAGACTCTAATTCGTGTGCAATCGAACCAATAAAAGGTGCAGAAATCATATTGGCACCACCTTTTAAGGTGTGCAAATAACGCATTAAATTATTGAGTGCCGCGGTATCATTGCCATTTTTAGACCAAGTATTAAGATCCTGATCCATCCCCATCAATAATTCTTCGGCTTCTTCCAAGAAGATATCGAGCAAATCATCATCAAAATCGGTATTGGCCGTATTCGATTGCTTGTACTGATGATCCGATGCAATTTGCTGCGAAATCTGCGCAAGATCAAGGCTTGGTTGTAAAGTATTTCCAGAAACAATAGCCTCAGCAACAGGTTCAATTACCGTCGTCGAAGTCGATTCAACATCTTGCTGTACGAAGGCCATTAATTCATTCAGAACTTTATGCACTTCTTCAGTCAGAATGACACGCTGACCCGCAGCTAAAGTGTCAAATAAATGGATAAATTCTTGATGTGCCTGACCAAATAACTCATATGCATAGTCTACATTGAGTAATTCTGGCTTTTCCAGTAAGGCTTGATAACCCGCATATAGCTCAGAAGTAAAGTCATGAATTCCTTGAGCAGCACGGTTATTGGTGAATTCTAGCAATTGTTTTGCTTGTTCACCTAAGTGCTGAATATAGTCTGGATATTCAACTTTAGCCCGCTGATCAAACTCAAACTCAGCATCAAGCAGCAGATCAATGTTTAACTCGATCAGCTTCGAGACCATACCTTGTGGGTTCAGTTCATCGTCTACGTCTTCTATACTGAAACCATAGTTATCCCAAGCTGTAGTAAACGTGGCATAAATTATATCAAGCTGTTCGTTCGTACCACGCCCAAGCACATGTAAATAGTCACGTACAAATTCAGCATATTGGGTGAGTAAAGAGATTTCCTTCGAGGTAGAAACGATCTCTTCTTGAACCAAGGTTTTAAATAAATTTTCAACTTTTGAGCTGGCATTAAAGACATGCTCAATTTGCGCCATAGACGAACTACCGCGCAATGTATGTAAAGCACGGATTAAACCATTGTAATCTTGTACTTTGGTTTCATCTGCATTTAAGAACTGATCGATAGTCGCTAAATGGTCTTCCGCTTCTTCAATGAAAATCGCTAAAGTTTCTTCAAGGACATCATGCACTTGATCATCCTGCTCAGAAACGTCTGCAACTTGTGGCTCAGAGTCAACCACTTCAATATCGCTCAGCTCTAATCCCGTCACGACATCATTACTATTTAGATGATTAGACAGTTGTAGCAACTCTTCTAGAGCAGGTTCTAAACTTTGATTTTGTTGTAATTGTTGTCCAATTAAAACCAATGGACGAAGATCAAGATCAATTTCCTGTACCGCTTTGAATATAGGATACAGTTTAAATTGAAACAGTTTGAATACTGTTTTAGCAAATTTTTGAACCGTTGCTGTAAGCGGTACAGCCCCTGAAATCACACGGTTTAAGGTGTCTTCAACTGCCCACGCCGTTTCACCTGCTGACTTTGCCCCCACCATACGACCAGAACCTTTTAAGGTATGGAAGTGACGACGTATGCTCAACAAGGTTTCTTGATGTGTCGGTTCAGCGTACCACTTTTCAAATAATGGATCTAACTCAACGAAGATTTCTTCAATTTCTTCAACAAAAATTTCAAGAATTTCTGCATCTTGATCTAGATAACTATCTTCCGGAAGCGTTGTCGTTTCAACTAAATGTTTTAATATTTCTTTCATAGCTAAGGCTTCTTGCGTTGTCAGCTACCCAAAAAGGTGCATAAACTTCATTATAACCATCATCCCAAACCAGTCTTTTTGCTCAAGCTAATTGGGTTGATGTGTATCCTGATTCTGGTATGCCACTCAAGCGATGAGCAGCATACCCTCCCCAAAGCAAGTGCTTAATCAGGCAGTTTAAAGTCTGTTACAGACTCACGTAACGCTTCCGCCATGTTCGCAAGTTCAGAGACTGAACGGGCTGTATCGAAAGTCGCAGTGGTGGTTTGTGAGGTAATTTCTTGTACGACATTCATCGTAGTTGCAATATGACCTGCAGATGCGGATTGTAGCTTTGCTGCATCCGAAATGTTTGCAATCAATTTCGCCAAATTACCCGATACGTTTTGAATCTCATCCAGTGCAACACCCGCATCCTTAGATAAGTTCGCACCACGTACAACCTCAGACGTGGTTTGTTCCATCGAAATTACAGCTTCGTTGGTGTCGGTCTGAATGGTTTTTACCAGTGTTTCAATCTGCTTGGTTGCTGAAGCTGAACGCTCTGCAAGGCGCTGTACCTCATCCGCGACCACGGCGAAACCACGACCTGCTTCACCTGCCATCGATGCTTGGATCGCTGCGTTTAAAGCCAAGATGTTCGTTTGGTCGGCAATATCGTTAATCAAGGCAACGATGTTACCAATCTCTTGCGAAGATTCACCCAAACGTTTAATACGTTTAGAGGTTTCTTGAATCTGCTCACGAATGATATCCATACCTTCAATTGAACGGTTTACAACGTTCGCGCCATTTGCAGCAATTTTTACTGAACGTTCTGCTACTACCGCTGATTCTTCAGCGTTTGAAGATACTTGGTCAATTGACATTGCCATTTCGTTAATCGCGGCAGATGCACCCGCAATTTCTTGCGCCTGATGTTCAGATGCTTCGGCTAACTGGTTGGTGATCCCCTGCGTACTTGCCGTATATTGTGCAACCTCTTGAGAAGTTTCGGTAATACGCGAAACAAGGTCTCGTAATTGGTCAATTGCGAAGTTAATCGAGTCGGCAATTGCACCCGTGAAGTCTTCAGATACCGTTGCATATGAACGTAAATCACCATCTGCAAGATCGGCAATCTCATCCAGTAAACGTAAAATCGCGTTTTGGTTACGGTCATATTCATCTTGTAGACGAGATACACGTTTTTTATCTGATTCACCACGAAGTACGAGTAATTTAAATACACAGAATAAGAAGGCAATCAGGGCTAGAATTAGACCTAAGGCAGGAATTGCAATCGCTAAACCTGTACCACCTGACAATTTGTTCAAATTACTTAACAAAGCATCCGACTGTTCAAAAATCGATGATGACGCTTGGCGTACTTTAACAATTTGTGATGAGTTCTTTAAGACTGTTGCTGCTGCTGACTTCAGTACATCATCATATTCTGATTGAATACTGGTCAAAGAGTCACGCATTTCAGGGTCATTAATACGCTCTACACCTAAGTCCGCACTACCATTTAACTGTGCGTTTAGGTATGACGCGAAGGTTTCTGTATCTGAGCTAAAGTCATCCGCAGATTCACGCGAGTTGTCTGAACCGGTTAATACCGAACCAATTGAACGTAAAATACGTTCTGCGATGAATACTTGGTTTTTTGCAATTACGACTTGGTTGGCTGGCACATTTTGACGTGCCATTTGGTCAACCATTAAGTTGTATTCGGCCTGAATCCCCGGAATACTTTCACTAATCGCAATGTTGGTATCGTAGAGTTGGTTAATGATTTTTTGTTGCGATGCAATTAAATCAATATTTTCAGAAACTTTTTTCCACTGCGCATCTACTTCACTCAGTGCATCTGTACTTGCATGAATATCTTTTACTGTTTCTAAGTTTTCAGCAAAAGACTTTTGTGATTCTGTCAGTTTTTTAATGGCTTCAGGGGTACCTGATGCTGTTGCTTCAGTTGCCTGACGCGAAATCGTTTGTGATAAAAGACGTAAATCACCCAAGCTACGGGTGAATTCGTTATTTCGAGGTACGCTATAGAATAGGTACAACAGTAAGAAAATAGCCAGTACGATACAAAATGCCGCACCCAAAATTAATGGCTTGGACTTTTCACTATCACCAAATACACGTGAAAACTGTTCCGTCTGTGATTGAAGTTTTGCTACTAAAGCATTTCCACCTGAGCGGTTACTGCTTCCATCCGTATTTTTCTTTTTAAGTTTAAAGCCCATGCAGCTTCTCCCCGATTTACGCCCTTATAATTTCGCGCGCGACAATGATATTAATTTATAAATTTTATAGATGCGTTCATATACTTTGGATTGTCTAATAAGCGACTGAATAAGAAAACATGCCATTGTTGGTTATGTTGGTGAAAATACCCTTGGCAATATTCTTTTAAATTCCGATCTAAATCTTCATGTTTAGAAAAGAAACTTTTCTTATTAAAGTGCTGAATCCCCAGAACCTGATCTACAACTAAACCGACATAGTGGTCATTATGACTAATACAGAGTACTTTTTGAGTTGGTGAATACGCACTGCGATGCCCTGATACATAGTGCGCTAAATCAGCAACAGAAAGTAAACGTCCTCGAATATTGGCCAAACCCACAACCCAAGGTTGAGTATTTGGCACTAAGGTATATTTCGGAGGATAAATCACCTCTGCAACTTCACCTAATGGCGCAACGAAATATTGCCCCATCATCTCAAAAGCAATGCCCGACCAGCGGTTTACCTCATTTTCGTTTGAAACGTAGTTTTTATTACCACGTTTAGCAAGTCGAAGTAATTCGATAAATCCATTTGCTGCCATAGAGCTTATCCTGCGTTCAGGTGTTGCTTAATCACATCAATCAGTTGGTTTTCATCAACAGGCTTGGTTAAATAATCACACGCACCTTGACGCTTACCCCATACCCGGTCTGTAGCCTGATCTTTAGTACTGACGATCACTACGGGAATGTGTTTTGTTGTTGCGCCACGCGCAATTTGACGAGTTGCTTGGAAGCCATTAACGCCTGGCATCACCACATCCATCAACACAAGATCAGGAAGTTCAGCTTGAGCCATGGTTACACCATCGGCACCATTCGACGCTTCAATCACTTCAAAACCGTGTTTCCCCAAAATTTCTTTAAAGCGGAATGTCTCTGTAGGTGAGTCATCCACAATTAAAATACGCGCCATAATTTTCCCCAATTACACTTATATTATTTATGCTGAAACGTGATTACGAATCGCATTTAATAATTCATCTTTACTAAACGGCTTTGTTAAATATTCATCTGAACCAACAACACGCCCTTTGGCTTGGTCAAATAGACCATCTTTGCTAGAGAGCATCACGACAGGAATATTTTGATAATTTTGTGAATTTTTGATTAATGCACACGTTTGATAGCCATCTAGTCGTGGCATCATAATGTCGACAAATACGATATCAGGATTGGCTTGAGCAATTTTTGACAATGCGTCAAAACCATCGACTGCAGTCACCACTTCACAACCTTCGCGTTGCAATAATGTTTCAGCTGTGCGACGAATGGTTTTTGAATCATCAATGACCATTACTTTTAGATTCTGGAATTTATCGTCCATTTAATATGACCCTTCCCATTTTTAGAATGTTTGTAGAAACAGATTCGTAGACGCTTTACAAGTTACGTACACTTTTAACATATATTTACTTATATTTTCAACGAACAGTTTCCGCATAAAACCACACTTCATCTTCTTTTTAAGAACGGCTTCACACTTTCCTATACCCGTCGATTTTTTTTTGACTGATTATATTTTTTATTCCTAAATTTAGGACTAATATAGCACTATTTATTGCTTGTAAATAAGTAATTTAGTCAACTTTAAACTGGGGGTATCGATGCTTAGGGAGTTTAATCACAAACTTGCTTTGATCGTGAAAAAAAGGATGACTGCGAAAGTCATTTTGCTGGCTTTGCTAAGTTTGCAGACCATCTCAATTATGGCCGATCCACCTAAAGCGGTCTGGTATCGATATTACGACAGTAAAGGCATCGCAAACGTCAGTAGCAGTGTCACCCCCAACCATATTCGTTATGGTTATGAAGCACTCGATAGCAACATGCAAGTGATTCAACGAGCACGTCCATACAACGCAGAAAAAGATGCGCAATATGCGCCACAACGGGCAGCAGCAGCCAAGCAACGCGAGTCAGATCTTAAATTAAAACGCGCTTATACCAACAGCCAAGTCGCTACTCAAAAACGCAATACTGCCCTATCTTATATCTTAAAACAGATTAAGTTTCAGCAAGATGAATTAAAACAATTACAGAATGACCGTATTGGATTCTTACGCCAAGAAAAAGAGAACATGCGTAAAGGCAAAAGCAATCCGAAACCGCTCCAAGATATGATTGATTATAATTCCAAAAATATTGTGATGAAAAAAGAGCAAATACAATCGTTACAAAGTCACTATCGTAATACCAAGGCTGAATACGACAGAATTATTGCTCGTTTAAAAACACTTGAATAATCTGCGTCTTATTTACAGTGTGCTGACTTTCGCCGCTAGACCAAAGGATTTGACTCAATGCAGGCTGCACCATGTATAAAAACTAAATTAAGCCGCCAAGTGCTCCCTATTTTTAAACTCAGTCCGCTGTGTTTGTGCTTACTCCTCTCTGCCTGCCAAAAACAAGACGAGGCCACATCTCCGACTTCATCTACAGCTAAAATCGAGCTGATCGCAGAAGACTTGGTTCAGTTTCAAGAAGGGCCTTCTATCCAACGTACCGCCTTTACTGGTACCATTCGAGCCGTCAATCAAAGTTCCATTCAGGCTCAAGTGACAGCGACAGCCACCGCTGTCTCCGTTCAAGTTGGACAAGCCGTTCAGAAAGGGCAAGTGCTGGTTCGATTGAACAATCAAGATAATGCTGCGCGCCTTGCCCAAGCTCAAGCCAATCTTGCATCAACCCAAGCCCAAGCCAATCTTGCAAAAAGCATGGTTCAAAGAAAAAAGCGTTTACTCGACCAGGGCTTTATTTCTAAAGTGGAATATGAACAAAGCCTTGTAGACTATCAAGCTCAATTAGAAAATGTTCATGCGCAACAAGCCAATGTCGATATAGCCAAAAAGGCGGATCGCGATGGCACTATTTTAAGCCCGATTTCAGGGTTTATTACTCGACGTCAGGTGGAACCTGGACAAACAGTATCCGCAGGACAAACCCTATTTGAAATCATTGACCCGAGTCATTTAGAAATACAGGCCAAAATTCCAAGTGATCTACAAGCCGCTTTAAGTTTGGGAGAAAAAATTGAATATCGGCTGCAAGGCAATCCCCAAAAACTGACAGCCAAGCTTACTCGTATTTCCCCGATTGCAGACCCCTTAAGCCGTCAAATTGAGTTCTTTGCTCAGCCAATTGAAAGTATTAATTCATTGAGTATTGGGACCTTTGTAGAGGGAGATATACTTGGTTCACAGTCCATCTCAGGGCAAATTATCCCACTGGATACCATTCAAAATATACAAAATTCGCCTTATGTTTGGGTGATTCGCCACAATAAAATTGAACGTATTCACATAAAAGTATTGGAACAACGCTATAGCAACAACAGTGCTGTGGTTCAGGGACTACAAACTGGCGACCGCATCAGTCGTATAAAGTTTAATGAAAAAGATTTGCATCAAATGGTGACAATCAATCCATAAAATAAGAAAAGGTTGTTGCTATGTGGTTAACCCGTATTAGTGTGAAATATCCTGTTTTTACCATCATGATGATGTTTTGTCTGATGGTTTTAGGCTTAGCCTCTTGGCAAAGAATGGGAGTTGAGGAGTTTCCTGATGTCGATTTCCCCTTCGTCGTGGTTTATACCACCTATCCAGGAGCATCCCCTGAAACAGTTGAATCTGAAATTAGCAAGAAAATGGAAGACCAAATCAATACCATATCAGGTTTAAAACAGGTCATTTCTCAGTCTAGCGAAGGCTTATCGACCATTATTGCTGAGTTTGATCTCGATGTTTCTTCTGCTATAGCCGCGCAAGATGTCCGCGATAAAATTGCACCAGTCACCGCTGAGTTTCGAGACGAAATTCAAGACCCGATTGTTGAACGTTACGACCCTTCTGCCAATGCCGTGATGTCAATTGTATTTGAATCACAAAACATGTCTCTGAAAGAGCTCAGTTCTTATTTGGATCAGCTCATCGTTCCGCAGTTTAGAACCGTTTCTGGTGTTGGGACCGTCAACTTATTGGGTGATGCCAAGCGACAAATTCGCATACAGATTGAACCCCACAAACTACAAAGTTTTGGGATTGGTATTGATCAGATCATCAACACGCTAAAAGCTGAAAATGTCGAGGTTCCGGGTGGAACGTTGAAACATGGTAACAGTGAACTCGTGGTCGAGATAAAGTCTAAAGTGATTCATCCTTTAGCCTTCGGCGATTTGGTGATTGCCAATAAAAATGGTGTACCGATTTATTTGCGCCAAGTTGCAAGCATTTCAGACAGTCAAGCCGAACTTGAGTCAAGTGCTTATTTAGACGGTAAAACCGCAGTTGCGATTGATATTTTACGCAGTTCCGATTCAAATGTGATTGACGTGGTCGATGGTGCTTATGAGACCTTAGCAGATATTCAAAAACAGTTACCTGAAGGCACCACAGCAAAAGTCGTGGTAGATTCATCCAAAGGCATTCGTAACAGCATCACCGATGTTGCACGTACGATTATTGAAGGTGCAGCTCTTGCCGTTTTGATTGTCCTGCTGTTTTTAGGTTCATTCCGTTCCACCGCCATTACAGGCATGACCCTGCCGATTGCCCTCCTTGGCACTCTGACGTTTATTTGGATCTTTGGCTTTAGCATCAATATGATGACCTTACTGGCACTATCACTCAGTATTGGTCTACTGATTGATGATGCGATTGTGGTACGTGAAAATATTGTGCGACATGCAGACATGGGCAAAGACCCTGTCACAGCAGCCCTTGATGGGACTAAAGAAATTGGACTCGCTGTTTTAGCCACCACCTTAACCATTGTTGCGGTGTTCTTACCTGTGGCATTTATGGGCGGTATTATCGGTCGCTTTTTCTATCAGTTTGGCGTAACCGTCAGTACTGCTGTGCTGATCTCCATGTTTGTCAGCTTTACTTTAGATCCAATGCTATCTGCACATTGGGCTGAACAGCAAAATCCACATAAGCCACCCAATCGAGTCAAACGTTTCTTTAATTGGATTTCTGGCAAACTAGATAATCTCAGCCATGGCTATGAGAAATTACTCAAGCTTGCTCTACGCTTCCGACTCATCACCCTCATGGTTGCTGTGGCTTCGCTATTCGGTGCATTAGGCTTATCTAAAATGATTGGAACAGAGTTTGTCCCTGTTCCAGATAAAGGTGAGATCCGGATTAAGTTTGAAACACCTGTCGATGCATCTTTGGAATATTCACAAGCCAAACTGCTGCAAGTCGATAAAATTATTCAGCAGCACCCTGACGTTCGAGCAACCTATGCCGTGATTAATGGTGTTACGGATCGTGGTAAAAACCATGTCAGTATTCGCGTAACCGTTACACCACGCACAGAACGCAAGAAAAGCTTAACCGACTTAAACAATGAGTTCCGTCAACGCCTACAACAAGTGGGTGGCATTACCGTGACCTCAATTGCCTCCGCAGATGAAACGGTATCGGGCGGACAAAAGCCAGTGATGATTTCCATCAAAGGTCCAGACTTAGCCGAATTGCAAAAAATTTCAGACCGCTTTATGGCAGAAATTGCGCAAGTCAAAGGCATTGTCGACTTAGAAACCTCACTTAAAGCCCCTAAACCGACTTTAGGCGTGCATATTAATCGGGTCTTAGCCAGCGATTTGGGCCTATCGGTCAACCAAATTGCCAATGTCATTCGCCCACTGATTGCAGGGGATGATGTCACCACATGGCAAGATGACAAAGGCGAAACCTATGACGTTAACCTGCGCTTAACTGAAAATGCGCGTAGCTTACCTAGTGATGTACAAAACCTTTACCTCACATCGCAAAAAACGGATGCCAATGGTCAAGCTTTATTGATTCCCCTTTCTAGCGTTGCGCATTTAGAGCAAAGTCTGGGGGCATCACAGATTAATCGTCGCGATCTAGCACGGGAGGTCTTAGTCGAGGCCAACACCGCAGGTCGTCCTGCAGGTGATATTGGTGCAGATATTAAAAAAATTGAAGACAACTTTGACCTTCCTGTAGGTTATAGCTTTGACACACAAGGTTCAAACAAAGACATGGCTGAATCCGCAGGCTATGCCATGACCGCTATCACCTTATCGATTGTGTTTATTTATATTGTGCTAGGTTCTCAGTTTAATAGTTTTATTCACCCTGCGGCGATTATGGTTTCCCTTCCGTTATCGCTGATAGGGGTATTTTTAGCGCTCTTCTTATTTAACTCCACTATGAACTTGTTTTCTATTATCGGTATTATCATGTTGATGGGGCTGGTGACCAAGAATGCAATTCTATTGATCGATTTCATTAAAAAAGCCATGGATCACGGCGTTGATCGTTATCAAGCGATTATTGATGCAGGTAAAACACGTCTACGCCCTATTTTGATGACTACTAGTGCTATGGTGATGGGCATGGTGCCTCTGGCTTTAGGACTAGGTGAAGGGGGAGAACAAAGCGCACCGATGGCATATGCAGTGATCGGCGGTGTCATTACATCGACACTACTAACCTTGGTAGTGGTTCCTGTGATCTTCACCTATTTAGATGACTTTAAGAACTTTATGCTGCGTCAAGTACGTAAAATCATGTCATAATAATCAACATTTTTCTGAGGTGGTGTCGACATGCCTCCTCATTTTTTATCGTATAATCTTTGACTTTCAAAGTTTAAAATTTTAGGACAGTTTCCATGCGCGCGAGTCGCTTTTTATTTGCAACGTTAAGAGAAACCCCAAATGACGCAGAAGTGATTTCACATCAACTAATGCTACGTGCTGGGATGATTCGTAAATTGGCTTCAGGTTTATATACTTGGCTGCCGATGGGCGTTCGCGTATTAAATAAAGTTGCAGCGATCGTTCATGAGGAAATGAACAATGCGGGTTCACTAGAAGTCCTGATGCCCGTAACTCAGCCAGCGTCTTTATGGGAAGAATCTGGTCGATATGTCCAATACGGCCCTGAATTGCTTCGTTTTAAAGACCGCCATGGCAACCCTTTCGTGCTTGGTCCTACCCACGAAGAAGTCATTACCGATCTTGCGCGCAATGAACTCAAAAGCTATAAACAATTGCCTGCAAACTTCTATCAAGTACAAACCAAATTCCGTGACGAAATTCGTCCACGTTTTGGTGTAATGCGTTCACGTGAATTTATCATGAAAGATGCTTATTCTTTCCACGCAAACCAAGAATCACTGCAAGAAACCTATGACATCATGTACGACGCGTACTGCAAAATCTTTACCCGTTTAGGTTTAGATTTCCGTCCAGTACAAGCCGATACAGGTTCAATTGGTGGTTCAGGCTCACATGAATTCCACGTGTTAGCATCAAGTGGTGAAGATGATATCGCCTTCTCGACTGAATCTGACTATGCGGCAAACGTTGAAATGGCTGAAGCCGTTTTAGTCGGTGAACGTGCGGCTCCAACCAAAGCTTTAGAAGTTGTCGATACACCAAATCAAAAAACCATTGCAGACGTCTCTAACTTCTTAAAATCTGATCCTGCACACTCTGTCAAAGCCTTGTTAGTACAAGGTATTGCAGCCGAAGAAGGCCAAGCAACACCAGTAGTGGCATTGTTCTTACGTGGCGATCATGAGCTGAATGAAATTAAAGCGGAGAAGCATCCACACATTGCATCACCATTGACTTTCGCAACAGAAGAACAACTTGCTGCACTTGGTTTAACCGCTGGTTTCTGCGGACCACAAGGCTTAGTTGAAAAAGGCTTAACAGTCATTGTTGACCGTTCAGCCTCTATCCTATCTGACTTTGTTGCGGGTGCAAATGAGGTTGATAAACACGTGACTGGTCTCAACTGGGAACGTGATGCACAGTTCACCGAAGTTTATGACTTACGTAATGTGGTTGAGGGTGATCCGTCTCCAGACGGTAAAGGTACGCTGCAAATTAAACGTGGTATCGAAGTGGGGCATATTTTCCAACTCGGTCAAAAGTACTCAGAAGCTTTGGGTTGTAAAGTACTTGGTGAAGATGGCAAACCATTTACGGTAACCATGGGTTGTTACGGTATTGGTGTAACACGTGTAGTTGCCTCTGCAATTGAGCAAAACTTTGACGAAAAAGGGATTATTTGGCCTATGGCAATTGCACCGTTTGAAGTTGCCATTGTGCCGATGAATGCACATAAGTCTCCACTTACTTTGGAAGCAGCTGAAGCACTGTACGCTGAACTCACGGAAGCAGGTTATGATGTATTACTGGATGATCGTAACGAACGTCCAGGCGTGAAATTCTCAGACCTTGAGCTTACAGGGATTCCTCACCGTATTGTGATTGGTGAGAAAGGCTTAGATGCTGGTACTTTTGAATATAAAGGCCGTCGTGATGCTGAATCTGTAAATATTTCTAAAGACGAGTTGTTGGCGAAAATTGCAAAATAATTCATTTTAGAATGAAAAATCCCGTGTATATCGCGGGATTTTTTATTAGATCATATATCTAACAGAACTTTAAACCACCGTAGCAGTTTGATCTAAAGTTTTGCCCTTGTAAGCTTAAATTGGTCAGTGGAAAATCCAAAGTCGTCGTATTCATTGGAACATTCCCAACAACTAAGGCAGAACCACCGACACATCCTGTTAAAAGATTACCGCAATTTCGAGGATTGTCCGTTAGATCTTTATTAATACCCGCAATGGTTTGTTTTAATACTTCATTGGTAATTGCCACTTTGGTCGTTGGGCTTAAGCTACCCAGTTCGACTTCATCTTCCATTGCCAGCCACCAACCTTTATTCGCACCAACCGCAGCACCCGTCCATAAAATATCTTGGGACTGCAAGGATAATGATGCAGGGTTGTTTAAATACAGTGCATGAATTAAGCCTAAACTTTGATTGACTGTAATATCTGTTTTAAGCCCAGTAATATTGCCGGACACTTGTTTATCTAAGTTTAAGAAACCGAGTACTTTAGCTGTTAATTGTCCACTAAAATCAATTTGCCCAACAGTACCCGTCCCTTTTAAAGTTACATCCTTCATTCGAGTCCCCGACACAACTGTCGAATTAATCGTAAAAGGAGCAGAAGTAGAAGATAAACTTAAATTATAAGTATCAGATGAGTAGGAAATATCGTGACAAGGGTCTAAGAAACCACCTACGCAAGTTGTACCAGAACTACTTCCGAATAAACGACCTGAAACTGCCCCATTAATAGTTAAGCCTGTATCCGCATAAGTCATGTTACGAGCTGCTGTTACTGCTGTGCCAGATGCCGTCTTGGTTTTCATATAACCACTAAAGGTATTAATTCCATTGGGTATCGCATTATTATTTGCATCAACATCATTATTAGTGCCCAAAGTCATCAAACCTTTAATCTTTTCAGCACTCACACGAAAGCCTAACACCTCACGTGTTGCAGCTGAAGTCGGATTTTTAATCGCAAACTGAATAAATGGATTTGTGATTAATGCCGAAGTTGCTGCACGTTGATCAGAAGTGTAGTTTGGATCATCAGGTAGTCCACTTAGACCAATATGATCGATATCAATATCACAACTGTTCGCTCGAATTGAATTATTGTCGCCACCACATCCCAATTGAAGCTTCTTAATATTGGCATTCAGCTCCAATTCTGCACTTAGGGCCAACTTATAAAAACCAATGTTTGATTGATTATATGTTTTCCCTTGTGCATCGGTTGTATTCGTCCCCTGCTGAAACTCTAGATTCATCAAAGATTGACCTTCAACTTCTGACAACTCCTCATCATTTAAAGCGGTCATCGCATAACTTTGACTCAAGCCTAATGTTGCTGTGATTAGAATTGAAATTAAAGACTTATTCATTTTATTTATTCCTTGTCATTCTTTTTAACGCGGTGTAATCCCTAATGTGCTACGCATAGCCCCACCCGTAATAGCAATATCGGCAACCTTCTGCATGGTACCTGTTGGAGACAATGCGACCTCCGTCCTAAAGGCTGCTCCTTGTCCACCTGCTAATGCCTTAAAGTTAAATTGCACTTGATTATCTATGACCACTGAGTCCTTTTGCATATGAATTTTGCCATTCAAACCTAAGTGACCTTGCATTTTGTTCAAGTTAAAACTTGAGGTTTTTGTTGTTGTTCCATTGCTATCGGTATTACTGAGGCTAATAAAACTGCCTTTTTTACTTTCATTACTCAGGTCTGTACTACTCAACGTATTAAACTCAAAATTGGATTTAAATGACAGATAATTGCTTTGCGGTGTTCCGCCTACAGCCTCAAGTCCTGGAATAATAAAGAGTTCACCTTTACCATCCAACATAAAAGCAATCGATGCGAGAACATCATCTTTTTTGGCAAAGTTATTAATCGGTACGACTTCTTTGGCACAACTATTTACCCCTGCTGGACAGTTATACAGTGCACCCGGAAGCTGCCCGATTGCGATTTCCGCATTGGCAGCAAACAATAAGCTATCGGCTTTGATATAGATTTCATTTTCATTAAAACCAATCACACCATTGGCTTTAAAATATGAATCAATATTACGTAAGCCTGTATAGTAGTTAACTTCTTCGCCATGCTTACTCATCGCACCATCAATGACGATAATAGACGTTGTTTTCGGGTTGCCTTGACTATCTTCACCGTAACCATCAGTTGATACTGCGATGTCATAACCCAACCCATCCTTCACTGTTCCAGCGGTATTGGTATATTTCTTGGCAAAAAATGCTGCATTGGCATTTAGGTTATAAATTGGAATACCTAAGCCCCATGTCCCTTCGTTAGTATTGTTTACCGCAATAGAATTATCTGAAATAAAGCGAGCTTTACGTGCAATGGCTTGAAAATCGAGTCCACGTACAGCAATAAAAGCCATATTTGAAGCATTGCCCGTTGGTGATGGGTTATAAATCAACTCATAGTTTTGCGCACCCAATATCGTCTTAATTTGGTCATTGACTACAAAACCCATTGAGTTGGTGCGAATGTTATTGATATAAATCTGGCCAAAATCAATATAGGCATTTTGACTGTTTATTGCTGAATTGGGGTCAGTAGAAGTACGTACATTGAGCGGTGATAAATTTGAAAACTCGATGGCGTAACTGCCTGTACCAGTGTGCCCTAATTCAAACGTTGTTGGTGTGCTAGCACCAAGCAAACTATTCCCTGCACGGGTAAAGTCAGCCGATACATTTAAATGTAAGCCGCCCGCATTCTTAAAACCATAACCTGCAGAGGCAACCACCTCATTTTCTTGAACATTACCGTTAACACGGTTGACCGTATTAAACTTAGCAACACCAGTCTGGTCAGCATTTAACGCGATCTTGCCATTGGTTAATGCACCCGATGCCCCTATCCGAATTAAGTTCCGGTGAGTCGAGTTTGCTGAGCCATAACGTAAATCGACGTTTAACCCCGGATTTGTGGCATTGCCTACACGGCTGTCATGTACATCAGTTTTATCTTCCACTCGACCTAAAACAACAATATTATCGCCAACACTGCCCTTTGAAGTGAGAACCACACCTTCCGTTTCATCGATATAAAGATATCCATCAGCAGATAAATTGAAATTGAAATCTTTTAGGGTTAAATCTTGATTATTCTGTCCATAACTAATACTAGCATTCTGCAATTTAAAATCTAAATGCACCTTTGAGTCGCGGTTAAACAGCCCAT
Source organism: Acinetobacter sp. SwsAc2 (assembly GCF_013391465.1). Lineage (NCBI taxonomy): Bacteria > Pseudomonadati > Pseudomonadota > Gammaproteobacteria > Moraxellales > Moraxellaceae > Acinetobacter > Acinetobacter sp. SwsAc2. The sequence goes on from NZ_JACBEZ010000016.1 coordinate 58,684, forward strand.
TCGTCGTTGCCAAGTACACTTCAAAAGGTGAAATAGTCGAAAGCTTAAAACTTCCTAAATTTTGATCCGTTTCACCCGTTGCACAATTTGGTGAACACATCAGCATGATTTGGGCAGCCGTTGCGGTAAATGGTGACACACTGGCAGAGAGCTGAATGCCAACCCCTTGCGTACCATTGGCTAATTGTGTTGTTCCCACATCAAAATCGAGTTTGGTTTTAATGTTGTTATAACCAGTCGCCGTTTTCACTTCAATATTATGTAAACCCAGTTTAATCGGTGTTTTTCCGACTTCCGCTGGATCGATCCAATTCAATTGCTTAATGTCAACTTTTGAAGCTTCATGGGTAATTGAAATACCATCTTGACCCGTCACATCACTTAAAATCTGATCATTCAAAGCTTGTAATGCATAACTTTGATTCGCTGCACAGATACACAGTGTCAGAAGGTTTAGTTTTATTATTTTATGCATCTCAATATCCTTTTGAAACTATGGGTCTAACAGCGGCTACCCGCAGTGCCCGAGCAGTTATAGCTAAATATTTTTAGATTTCCATCCAGATGTAAGTTTCCGTGAACATTTAAGCCCATAAAACCTTGTTCCTGACCTTTATCAAAAGTGGGTACAGTTTTACTCGTACCATAACTGTTATACGTTGAGGTATTGAAATATCCATTTTCACCACTTTCTACTGAAAGGCTGGCAAAACCTAAGTTACGAATTTTAAGGGGTTTATCATCGAAAAACTTTAACAGCATCGCAGTTTGTGGCTTACCTTCTTTATTCAGAATTGTGGTACCTTCCAGCGAAAATTTATCAATTTGCATGGTGCCTTGGAACTGCTTAAACACCAGCCATTTTCGTTGCCCATTTTCCTTATGATTATTTGGGGAAATAGCGATACGACACAGTTCTAATAAAGCGCAATCTTGATTTGCACGCATTTGATAATAGGCTTCAGTGACAATAGCTCGCCCATTTGCATCTACACCATTGATCCTAGAGATCGTATTTAAACTCATATCATTGGCATATTGGTGGTTGATCGACAAGGTTAAGCTCAAATCTGCACCGCCCTGTCCAGTCACACCGACCAGTTCCTTATTATCCAAGTCTACCAAACCCGCTTGAGACAACATGGATACAGACATCAACATGGTTACACATAATTTTTTCATCATGTCAGTATCCTATAGCCCTGTGGTCTTAATTTTTAAGTGTTGGATCAATACACCATCTATAGCAACCGAACCCAAATTCACAGGAACTGCTGTTCCAGTCCCGCGGAATACCACACCAGTAGATTGTGTCGCCGTATTGGCTTTGAGCGTATTGGTGGTCGGATCCCGTGTCACGCTACCAATCGAAATACTGCTATGTGTTGCGTTATTTCCTTGGTATTGAATCGCAGTACTCCCTGCCCCAGTTTGAACAAAATTCGAACCACAATAGGCCACATTACAGGTTGATCCTTTATAATCTGCATTGTTTCCACCTTGTACATCTGGGTAGTAGGTATAAATCTGCTTATAAATTTCAGGCACGTTCGGAATACGCGTGACTTCAAGAATAATATTGCGTCCTTCCGAACCTACAACAAAAGGCTGATACATATTGCCCAAGACCAAGTTAATATTTGGGCTATATAAATAAAGCCCCTCGCTCGCATCAAAAATTGGAGCCAATGAACGATCTAATGCAGGTGTGACTGCCGTACCGTCGTTGGTCGCAGCTGTGCTCAGTCGAAAAACTTTAGCATTCAATAGCGCTTTATTTGCGTCATCGTTGGTATAGACCAATCCAGATGGATCATCATTGGTATTGATCCGAAGTAAGGCTGCCATCCCAAAGGTTTTATTTTGCTGGTCTAAGGTAGATGCTTGAGTTTGAAACATACGCACCTGTGAGCCATTTAAACTCAATCCATTTGCAACCGCCTGTAAACGTATTCTTTGATTTAAACTTAAATCAGGATCCGCAGCCGCATTGGTTGTTGTCGGTGCACCTGTAATAGGATCCACTTTATTTTGGGAGTTCCAACTTCGTGAAAAAGCATCCCACCATAAACCTAATTTAATATTATTATCTGCGTCACTGGCTAGAACGGTCGCTAAAGGGGCTTCCAGCCCTAGAAAACTCACATCTGAACTTGCATTCGATTGATGAAACTGTTTAATCCCCGTGGCTGTGCCAGCACGAAATAACCAAGGGTTAACATCGCTTCCCCATGTAAAGCCCTGATTGCTGAAACGACTATTGGCATTATTATCAGACCGTGAAAGTGCTAAACCATAAATAAAGATGTCCGCTTTGGTTCGTTTCGTGGTCAGATCATCGGCATTGGTATATTTGGAGTAGTTCTCACCCACAGGAATAATACGAATAAAGCCCGTGTCGTATTGTTGTGGATTGGCCACGCCACGGTTATAACTAGAAGCCGTGGAAAGATCATTAGCCCCTTGAAACACCATCTTGAAGTTTTCAGGAAGTAACGCAATGCCTTCACCCGTAGTATCCGCTAGAAATTCATCGGAAAGTGACTCAAGGGCAAATGTAGGCTGCGCAAGCATGAGTCCGACAAGACTAGCTAAACAGGATTTTTTCAATCCTGTGGGATATATACGATTCGTCATCTCGACCATCCTTATTATTCGATGCTCCGCATCTTTATGTACTGCATCCTTTGCTTGGCATTCTACTCTGCGCACTATAATTTTTATTTGCGTCAACCAAAGCACTCTAATTCACAATTGATTATGCTGAAACTCAGCACAAATGCAAAACCAACTGTCCGATAATATTTATTTTCCGATGAATGAATTGACATAAAAAAAGCGGATCAATGATCCGCTTTTTTAAATATCAATAACTTAGGTCTTCGGCAAAGTCACACCTGTTTGACCTTGGTACTTACCACCACGGTCTTTATACGATGTTTCACACACTTCGTCAGATTCGAAGAACAACATTTGTGCAACACCCTCACCTGCATAAATACGTGCAGGAAGATTGGTTGTGTTCGAGAACTCTAAAGTAACATGACCTTCCCACTCAGGCTCAAGTGGTGTGACGTTTACGATAATACCGCAACGTGCATAGGTCGATTTACCCAAACACACAGTCAACACATTACGTGGAATACGGAAATACTCAACGGTACGTGCTAAAGCAAATGAGTTTGGTGGAATAATACAAACATCAGCTTCAATGTCGATAAAACTTTTATCATCAAAGTTTTTTGGATCTACAATTGCCGAGTGAACATTGGTAAAAACTTTAAACTCACGTGCACAACGAACATCATAACCATAGCTCGACACACCATAAGAAATGAGTTTTTGACCATTTTCATCTAAACGAACTTGGTTTTCTGCATACGGTTCGATCATGCCGTGTTTTTCGCTCATTTCGCGAATCCAACGATCGGACTTAATAGCCATTTATTCTTTCCAAAAAAGCTTAATTTCAATAATTGCGTTGTACTTTAACTGAAATCGCTTTCAATGAAAATAAGCGCGTTTAAGTTCTCAAAATTTCTGTCTTTAATTACTAAATTAAAAACTTAAAATCGCAGAATAGCTCAGTGGAATCGAAAAACTCATCAAAACCAGCGACGCTGTTTTTTGCAGGTTGGATTGGTTCAGCCAACGAATTTTATTGCTCGCTAAAATTGACCCAATAAAAGTCCAAAAGAAAGCTATCGGAACAATCAACACCAAAAACAGCGACATATGTGACAAGTAATAATCCAATTTTGTCCACGCAATAGTCGGGAAAATGGCAGAAGCAAATAACAATGCTTTAGGGTTCAATAATGTTGCCAAAAACAGTTCACGCGCCCGAATAGTCGGTTGATTAAAACTCACCTCGACATCGGCTGTACGCCATAATTTGATGGCCAAATAAATGATATAGCTCGCACTGAACAGTTTTAAAATGGTCGGCAATAAAGGCAAGTGCACAGACACTTTTCCAATGAGGAAGCCCCATGCCGTGATTGAAATGAGATAACCAAAAGCTTCTGCAGGAATAAGACGCAAAGATTTACGAATACCGACTTGAATGCCCGAAGAGGCAAGTAAGGTATTGGTTGGTCCTGGAGTTAAAAGAATGGTTATCACTAAACCAATAAAAAACCAAGTGACCATATTCACAGACCCACATATATATAGCTATAAGCGTAATGACTTGCCTTGATGAAAGCAATCAAATTTAGTGAACCGTGATAACAGTTTTTTTAATTTTCATTCAATACTTAACATAAATAACGTATAAGCCCCTTACCCAATCTAGCATTCATAAAAATGACGCCACATGCTTTATTCTTTTTTCAAATCAATGATTTTATAAATCAAATAGACATGCCTAATGAAAAAAAACTATTCAAATGATTTTTAATCAGTTACTTTTAAAACATGCGTATTTTTATTCATCAATCTGATCACGCTAAGTCAAGGATAAAAGAGCCAAGTGAATGGCTTTGAAGATAATAAAACGAGGAAAAGTATATGAAAAAATGGACTCAACTCACGCTACTTTCAATTGCACTTGCGGGTCTAGGAGCATGCTCAAGTGACAATAAAACTACGACTTCAGGCGATGCTCAAACTGAAACCAGTGCACAAGCATCCGACAAACTCCAAAGTAAATTTGTCAACATAGCAACAGGCGGCGCATCTGGGCCGTATAACGTGATTGGCACCAGTTTGGCTGAAATTTATAATAAAACCTACGGTGTAAATTCAAAAACCCAAACCACAGGCGCATCGGTAGAAAATCTTAACTTACTCAAACAGAAAAAAGTCGAAATGGCTTTTGTCATGAGTGACAGCTTAACTGAAGCACTGAATGGCACAGGTAGTTTTGCCAGTGGGAAAATTGATAATGTCCAACAAGTGACGGCACTCTATCCCAACTATGTACAAATTGTGGCATCAAAAAAATCAGGCATTAAAAAGCTTGAAGACTTAAAAGGTAAACGCATTGCCGTCGGCGCACAAAACTCAGGGGTTGAAGTTAATGCTCGCACCCTCTTAAATGGTTTTGGTATTACTTACAATGACGTGAAGGTCGATTATCTAGGCTATGCAGAAGCCGCGGATGCTTTAAAGGGTGGAAAAATTGACGCTGCATTCTTAACCAGTGGTATCCCCAACTCATCCTTGATGGAACTGCAACAAGGTTTCGATTTACAACTGGTCGGGATCGATCCTGAGAAAGTGAAACAAATCGCCAAAAACCAAACCTATTTCCTATCTCTAAATATTCCAAAAGGCACTTATGGCAATGCAGAAGATATTCCAACTGCAGCTATTATGAATGCTCTAGTGGTACGTTCCGATCTTTCTGAAGATGATGTTTATAAACTGACCAAAACCTTCTTTGATAGTTTAGGACAGTTGGCCAACTCACATCAGGCAGCGACAGAAATTAATCTGGAAACGGCTCAAAAAGGCGTGGTTGCTCCGCTACACCCTGGGGCTAAGCGTTATTACGACGAACTCGCAGCGAAAAAATGAGGCTGAAAAAAAGTGCAGTGTTTACTGCACTTTTTCTACTCGGTTTATGCGGACTGCTGTTCTTACCCGTTCGCTATAGCGAAGTGACTGTTGCTCACATGCAGTGCCGAATTTCAACAGCACAATTTAGTTTGCAGTGGAAACATTCAGTCGAAAAAACTCGTTGGATTGAAAACTATCAACGAGAGCAACAGCACTTTATATTGCGCTACACCGACCTGATTTCTTTCGGTGCAGGTACACCGAATGACTATCCCATCATCTTTCAAAAAGACGGTATAGTCAGAATGAAAGTTAATCGGCGCATTGATCAAATCAACTGGATCATTTCCAAGAATATGCAAGGCAGTATCATCATTCATCAGAGCGTCTGGCCTATTTTTCAACAATATCCAGATTACACCTTGGTGCAAATTACAGCACAACAACAGCCCTTGTGGAAAGCATGGCAGATCGGAGAATGCCGATGACTCAAAATGAAGACAAAGTTGCCCCTGAACAATTAGATGAGCAACAACAACAAGCCATTTTAGAAAAATTTGATCGTGAGTCAGTGACTCGTACCCCAAGCAACAAATCTGTGGCATGGTTTATAGCGGCGATTGCTATTTTCTATTCCTTATTTCATTTATTTATTACCTTTAATCCACTCCCCGAACTGATTCAACGTTCCGCCCATGTCGCTATTGGTTTGGTTTTAATCTTTCTACTTTATCCTGCGCGTCAGTCCAGTTCACGACAAAGCATCCCTTGGTTGGATTGGTTACTTGCCCTAGCCTCTTTAGCAACCTTTTTATACCTTTGGAAAGAATATCAAGCCATTATGACCACGCGTGGGGGTATTCCAAACACTTTAGATATTGTTTTTGCCATTTTAGCCGTGGTGGTGGTGGTTGAAGGCGCTCGGCGGGTTATGGGATGGATGCTGCCTATTTTAGGTTTAGCTTTTCTGTCTTACCCGTTTTTTAGCCACTATGACTGGGTCCCAGATCGTTTATTGACGCGTTCATATAGTATTAGTGATATTTTCGGGCAAATGTATTTAAAAACCGAAGGGCTTTATTCTTCCGCTATTGGCGCTTCAGTCACTTTTATTTTTCTGTTTATTTTGTTTGGTGCTTTTCTGGCGAAATCAGGCATGGGCAAATTGTTTAATGATCTTGCGATGGCACTTGCGGGACATAAACAAGGTGGCCCTGCAAAAGTTGCCGTCATTTCCAGTGGATTTATGGGCAGTATTAATGGCACAGCGGTGGCCAATGTCGTGGGGACCGGTTCATTCACCATTCCCCTGATGAAAAAAATTGGTTACCACAAAAATTTTGCAGGTGCCGTTGAAGCCAGTGCCTCTGTAGGTGGACAAATTTTACCCCCAGTGATGGGAGCCAGTGCCTTCATTATGGCTGAAACCACGGGTGTCAGTTATGGCACCATTGCCCTTGCAGCCACGCTTCCGGCTTTACTCTACTATTTAGGTGTGATGGCGCAAGTCCATTTCCGTGCTGGTAAAGACAATTTAAAAGGCGTACCGAAAGCGGATTTGCCACGGGTTAAAGATGTCCTAAAAGAGCGAGGGCACTTGCTTATTCCAATCGTGGCTTTGGTGTTTTTCCTCTTTCAATCCATCCCTGTCAGTTATGCCGCGGTCTACACCATTGTGTTAACTGTGATTGTGGCGAGTTTCCGCAAATCGACCCGTATGGGCTTCAAAGAAATATTAGAAGCGTTCGCTGATGGTGCAAAACAATCCCTTTCGGTCATGGCAGCCTGTGCTGTGGTGGGGATTATTATTGGTGTGGTGAGCCTGACCAGCTTTGGCTCTGTCATGACCTCCTCGATTATGAGCATCGGTGCAGGCAGCCTATTTCTAACGCTATTCTTTACCATGATTGCATCGATGATTTTAGGTATGGGGCTTCCGTCGATTCCAGCCTATATCATTACCGCGACAATGGCTGCACCGGCTTTGGCAAACTTTGATATTCCCACACTGGTGGCGCATATGTTTGTGTTCTACTTTGGTCTGTTTGCCAATATTACCCCCCCTGTCGCCTTAGCCGCCTTTGCAGGTGCGGGAATCGCAGGGGGCGACCCAATGCGCACAGGCTTCCAAGCCTTGAAACTTTCTTTGGCTGGTTTCATTGTCCCGTTCTTGTTTGTCTATAACCCTGCCATGCTGATGATTGATACGGCCAATGTCGCAGTCAACGCACGTGAGTTTGCTTTTCCTGCTTGGACGACTATTGTGAGTATTGTATTTACCTCAGTGGTTGGGATTTTGGCACTGGGTGCAGCAGTTGAAGGTTACTTTAAAGTTGGTTTGAATTGGTTCTGGCGGATTTTCTTAGGTGCAGGTGCTTTATGTATGATTATCCCTGAAACCGTGACTGATATTATCGGGATTGTGATGGTGGTGATCGCCATCAGCATTAATATTATGCAAGCCAAAAAACAAAATCAGTCCTATTCACTCTCCTAAAAAAGCAAAAAGAAGCCCAACTCAACAGGTTGGGCTTTTTTTATGGCTGATTTAGAAAATACGAGTCTGATCTTTTTCAGCCTGAGGCAGTGCGGCTGCAATTTTTTCAGCAATCTGCATATAGCTGTCTGCTGCACTGTCTTCCACTAAAACAGAAGGCTTGCCCGCATCCGCATTTTCACGGATTTGTACATTTAAAGGCAAACGTCCCAACAGCGGAATAGCATATTGCTCCGACAGTTGATCTCCACCGCCCGTACCAAAAATTTGCTCTTCAAATCCACAATTTGAGCAAATATGGGTCGACATATTTTCCACAACACCCATAACTGGAATATGTACGCGGTTAAATAACTCAATGCCTTTGGTCGCATCCATAAGTGCCACGTTTTGCGGTGTGGTTACAATCACTGCACCTGTCACAGGAATACGCTGCGCAAGCGTCAACTGAATATCACCTGTACCCGGTGGCATATCAATCATCAAGACATCTAAGTCAGGCCATAAGGTTTGATTGAACAGTTGCATCAACGCACCTGTCGCTTTCGGCCCACGCCAAGCCACAGGAGTATTATGATCACCTGTTAAATGCCCAATCGATAACACTGCCAAACCATAGGCATCTAAGGGTACAAAATTTTCCGCTTCAATCATCGGCGTTTTGCCCGCATTGCCCAACATGGTCGGAATACTTGGACCATAAATGTCCGCATCTAAGACCCCAACTTTTAAGCCGAGCTTTTGCAAAGCAAGTGCAAGGTTTACTGTGGTGGTGGATTTGCCCACGCCGCCCTTGCCCGAGGACACCAAAATCACATTTTGAATACGCGGATGCTTCGGCACATCACGTTGTTGTGGCGCTGCTTTTTGGATGGGGGGATTGTTTGGATCAGTTTCAACGGGTTGTGCTGCAGCTTGGGGGGCTGAGCCTGAAGCATCAATCACTGGGGGTAAATTGCTTTTCGGTGCAGCCTCTTTTGCTTGGCTTGAACAGCTCTCACCTTCAGCATGTTGATGTCCACAGCCACCGGACTTTTCTTTATGTCCCGTTTTTTGTTGAATCACATGCATGTTTAATTCTTTGATACCGCATGCTTCAAGCGCAACCGCCAAATCATCATGAATCTTTTGTAAATCATCGGCTTCGGCAGGAAAAGTATTGATGGTAATTTGCAGAATATTGCCCTGCACATTCACTTGAGTAATGCGGTCTTTCAACGCATGGTTTGAATTGGGCAAGATATAGTTTTGCAGTACTGTTTGGATTTCTTCTTCCTTTACCTCCTGCGCAGGAGAAAAAACTGATTTAAGAGAAGAAAGCCACGACATATATGTACTCCAAATTCGAGTATTCAGCTGAATGCTATAGTTTAACCACAAAACGAACTTAGGTTAAGTTCAGTATTTATGGATTATGCCATGAAATTTAGTATTCCTAGCTTTTTAGTTGGTTTTATACGCTGAATATCAAAGGACAAAGCTTAGCTGTTTAAGCTAACTGAAAAAATAAAATCGGTGAATTGCATCAAATTTGAACGTAAAGAATTGTAAGTACAATCCAATCTCCCCATTTAAGGTGATGTTATTGCATAGCAAAATATCTATATTCTATTGTTCTATCTTGACGCGATTTGGGGAGAAAATAATGAAACTTTGGGCCGTGGTTGTTTTGGCTTGCACCATATCTAGCTTTAGTTTTGCAGACACGTCAACCAATTCATTTAAAACCCCTGCGGGTCAAACGGTGACTATCGGTGATCAAGTTCAAGACATGCAGAAAAAAATCGATTTATCGCCAATTTCTATGTCCTCTACCCCAATCAGCAGTGCACCGAATAGCCCACTTGAGACGGTATATGTATATGAAATTGCAAACTATCGTTACACCATCCGCACCGTGAACAATCAAATTCAGAGCATCATGTGGTTTAACTTGGACGCAGACCCTGCACTCAGTACACAGTCTACGCCATAGTATTAGCGAACATTTAAGGCCGACATTCGCCATCTCGGACGGATTAAGCTTGGTCGTCTTTTTTAAACTTTTGCAGTGTTTCTGTGGCTTTCTTTTTCAACTCGTCAAACTTTTCAGTGGCTTGCACCTTAAATTCTTCCAGTTTAATTTCAGCCTCATGCTTTAACTCTGTGGCTTTAAGTTTTGCCTCATCCAGTTTATGCCCTGCTTCAACTTTAAAATGATCCAATTTTTCCTGCGCGACTTGTTTCGCATGCTCGGCTTTGGCTTGTGCAGACTCCAACTTTTGCTCAAAAGCTGCATCATCTTCGGCTTTACTTTCTGCTGCTTTTTGCTTTAAGTCAGTCAGCTGCTTTTCAGCATCTAGCTTGGCTTCAGTGGCCTGATGTTTGACATCTTCCAGTACTTTCTCGCCTTCGAGTTTTGCCGCTTGCGCTTTCAACTTCAAGTCTTCAGCCAACTCAGTCGCTTTGGTTTTTAAATCATCGAGTTTATTGTCATTCGTCATGTCACAGCCCTCTTTCGTATTTAAAATTTTGCTTAACTCAGAGTTATACCTTGCTTTTTAAGTGCTGACGTCATTTGCATCATTTGGAAACAATAGCTGTACAGGATGCAGCAATTTAAACACCATCCTGTACCACTCAACGGAAGAGACTAACGCTTTAAAGTACTGATAAAGCTCATAACTGCAAACAGCCAAATAAATAGAATGAAACTGCGTGCTTGAGTAAAATGGGTCACGTCTGCACCGTGTACCATATTATGACGGCTGGCCGTAACACTTGAACTCGCATCCATTTTCAATGCTTCAAGGCTCAGAAAATACGGATTGATTTCACTGGCAATTTTAACTTTATGCCATAGGCTTTTTACTTCATGGCCTTTCAAACCCGGCACGATTTTATAGACATCAACAAACTTGGTCTGATTTTGCTGTAAATACCCATGTTCAATCAGCACATCCGTCAAAATTCCTTCAATTTGACCATAAAGAACCGTAATACAACCTGCATAACACTGCTGTTGATATAGTTTTAACGTTTCTTCAATCACGCTGCAGCGTTGGGCTTGGAATGCCCCCAAGTCCATCGCGTCGTAAGCGTCAAGCAAAGTCGTTTGGAAATAGTCCGTTTGAATTAAATCGGGCAATTGAAACTCAGCAATATTCGCCTCTTTTTCATTGGCCATTTGCCAGAAAAACAACAGATTGAGCACGTCATTGGCCATTGGTTCATAACTTTCATACTCAAGCTGATCGGCCATGACTGCAAAGTACGGATCTTCAGACTCTAGCTGACGGAGCGACTCGACCAATTGTGCATGTGGTCGACTGCCCATTGAAGCAAGGTATTGTTCAGCTTGTTGTAAAAGTCGATTGCCCAGTAGTTTAGTCGCTTGTGGATTTTGCGGAATTCGGGTCACGGGTTGGTCGAAATCAAAATCATCATCGATCATGGACGGTATACTCTAAATAGGCTGAATGTACTGAATAACACTATTATATAGCAGTGCTTAAAATTGAAGGCAGATTACTTCATCATTAGCTTTTAAGGTTTAGTGCTATTTTAATAACATCAGCAATAGTTTCGGAATTAATACCTCTCTTTCGAGCATGTTCAGAATAAAACCAACTGATTAATTCTTTATTGCCTTTGGAAGCATTACAACCAACACAACATAAGGCAATATTCTCTAATGTTTTAATATTGATATCATTAATGATGTGCTCCCATGATTTCTTTTTAGCTCTTTCAGTGCCAAATTCACAGCCACAATAAACACAACACTGATCACGTTCTAAAACTAGTTCTTCAATATTTTTGGGTATTCCCCATGAGTTAGACAAAATGATGTACACCTTCTTTTTTAAGATATTAAAAGCGATATTTTCGATCTTTGCACTATTGGCTCATGAATATTTGGCAATAGATCCATCTTCGGGCCGATCAATTCATATGGGCTTTAGTCTCATTTGAAAACTTTTCACCGATTCACTTGTGCAAGTCGCGGCTATCTAAGGTAAAATCGTTGACCTTATATAAAATACGAATGAGAGAGTCATATCCGTGCGTAATATTTTAGTCACTAACGCCCTACCATACGCCAATGGCCCCATCCATATGGGACACTTACTCGGTTATATCCAAGCAGATATTTGGGTTCGTGCCATGCGTGCAATGGGACACGATGTGACTTATGTATGTGCGGATGATGCTCACGGTACAGCCATCATGCTACGTGCCGAAGCCAATGGTATTTCACCTGAAGATCAAATTGCCAACGTACAAAAAGAACACATCCGTGATTTTGATGGTTTCGGTGTGCATTTCGACCATTATGATTCAACCCATAGTGATGAAAACCGTGTTCGCGCATCTGAAATTTATGTGAAAAACCGTGAAGCAGGCAATATTGCCATCCGTCCTGTCAACCAGCTTTTTGACCCTGAAAAAGGCATGTTCTTATCGGATCGTTTCATTAAAGGCACGTGCCCGAAATGTAAGTCGGAAGATCAATACGGCGATGCGTGTGAAGTCTGCGGTACAACCTACAATGCGACTGAACTTTTAAACCCGAAATCGACTTTAAGTGGTGCAACGCCTGTTGAGAAATCGTCAGATCATTACTTCTTTAAACTGCCGAATTTCTCAGAATATTTACAAAAATGGACGCGTGACCAAGGTCGCCTACCAGTTTCAATTGCTAACAAACTGGATGAATGGTTTGAAGCGGGTTTATCTGATTGGGATATTTCACGTGATGCACCGTATTTCGGTTTTGAAATTCCAGATGCACCAAACAAATATTTCTATGTTTGGGTGGATGCGCCGATTGGTTATATGTCTAGTTTTGAAAACTATATCAAAGCTAAACGTCCTGATTTAAGTTTTGATGACTTTTGGAAGAAAGACTCTGACAAAGAAGTCTATCACTTCATTGGTAAAGACATCGTTTACTTCCATGCCCTGTTCTGGCCTGCAATGCTTGAAGGTGCAAACTACCGTACGCCATCAGGTTTATTCGTCAACGGTTTCTTGACGGTGAATGGTCAGAAGATGTCGAAGTCTCGCGGTACATTCATCAAGGCTGAAACGTATTTAGAGCACTTAAACCCTGAATACTTACGTTACTACTTCGCGTCTAAACTGTCTGATAAAGTTGAAGACTCTGATCTGAACTTGGATGATTTCGTTCAGAAAGTAAACTCTGACTTAGTTGGTAAAGTGGTCAACATTGCCAGCCGTTGTGCAAAATTCATCAACACCAAGTTTGAAAATAAATTATCAGCAACTTGTGCAGAGCCTGAATTGGTACAAAGCTTTATTGATGCAGGCGATTCAATTGCGAAAGCCTATGAAGCACGTGAGTTCTCTGCTGCGATTCGTGAAATCATGGCACTTGCAGATAAAGCCAACCAATATATTGATGAGAAAAAACCTTGGGCTTTAGCGAAAGTTGAAGGCGAAGAACAACAAGTACATGATGTATGTTCGGTGGGAATTAACCTGTTCCGTCAACTTGCCGTTTACTTAGCACCTGTACTTCCAACCTTAGCGGCTCAAGTACAAGAGTTCTTAAAACTAGACCGCTTTGACTTTGCTTCTGCTCAAACAGCATTGGTCGATCATGAAATTGCATTGTTCCAACCTTTAATGCAACGTGTAGACCCGAAAGCAGTTGCGGCAATGGTCGATGCATCTAAAGACTCTTTAGCGGCTGCGGCTGAACCTGTAAAAGTTGAGAAAAAGAAAGAGAAAAAAACTGCACCTGCGAAAGTTGAACTTAAAGTAGGTGAAGCAGAGATCATTGGCATTGAAGACTTTATGAAAGTTGACCTACGTGTCGCTGAAGTTTTAGAAGCGGCAACGGTTGAAGGTTCGGACAAACTTCTTCAACTAACTTTAAATGTCGGCGAAGCTGAACCGCGTAATGTATTCAGTGGTATTCGTGAGTTCTATCAACCAGAAGACCTCAAAGGTAAATTGGTGGTGATGGTCGCTAACCTTGCACCGCGTAAAATGCGTTTTGGTATTTCAAACGGTATGGTTTTAGCTGCAGGTAATGGCGAAGGTGTTTGGGTGATTTCACCTGAATCTGGCGCTAAGCCGGGTGATAAAGTGTCTTAAGGTTTGGATCTTAGATGAAAAAAGCCTCTACGTTGTAGGGGCTTTTTTTATTTTATAAGGATATCGTTCCTTTCACATTTAGAATAGGCATTAAAACGCCATCGAGCTCATTAGTCATGTCACCGGCTTTGTTGCACAAACCTATCTCTAAAGGCTTATTCCACAATATAATTCTCAAATGAATAAGCCCACACCTAAAATCTATCGTACAACCAATTGGTCTTCTTATAACAGTGCATTAATAAATCGA
>NZ_JACBEZ010000017.1:0-72856 GCF_013391465.1 Acinetobacter sp. SwsAc2
TTAGAGGAATAGCTACTCGATATGACAAGCTCAAAAGAAATTATCAAAGTTCTGTTGCTTTAGCCTGTATATTTTTATGGCTACCTTTATAGGGTTAATTATGAACAGTAAATGTCAACAGACCCTATGTGAATAGTCGGTATTTACTTAAAATAAATTATTGTTAATATTAGTTTTTCACTGAAAGTTTTTTAGCTTTTCGGTGTTGCTCAAATGAATGCTCATGTGCTATTGAAAGCCGCGCTCAGTTATTTGTCTAATTTGTGTAATAGTTGCAATTTTTCATTGGTATACGCTTATATAAGTTGTATATGATGCATATTGTGATGGTAATCACGCAGTGTCATTATACTTATATTTACTTTTTTGTTTTTTCATTGTTTTTCATGACTTTGCTTGATTTCTTTTTTAAACAATATGTCTGGTTATGGACTAAACCAGCAAGTTTAAGTTGCAGATAATTATTATGTCTCGAATCCATTCACAGCCTAAGAATAAATCTAAAAATATTGCTTATGATCAACGGGCAGGAAAGAGTTCTGCTTCAAAAAAAGACCACAATCTGATTGATATTATTCCTCAGCTTTTTTGGATTCATAATGACGTCTGCAAATATATAAATTTATCCTTACGTCAGTATGTCGGAGGAATGGATTTATCCGCAGATAGCTTCAATTTGGTCGAATATATTCATCCAGAAGATGTACTAGCATTAGATGAATTTTTGCATCAACCGATAATTGCCGAGCTCACATTTGAAAAAACCTGTAGGATTCGTAATCGTCAGGGCCAGTATCATTGGTTCTTAGTCCAAGGTGAAATGGATCGCTCTACCGCTGGATTTCAACTGAGTTGCACTGATATTCATCAGGGCATGAAAATTTATATTGAGTCTTTGGCGCTGTTACGTGCCCATTCGGATATGTTAAATGCCAGCGTAGACTGCATTATTGTAGTTGAGCCAGATGGTATGGTCACACATATGAATAAGTCGGCATGTGTCATGTTATTGGGAAGTGCAGATGTTAAGGACTTTGGTATGTCTTGGGTCGAACTTTTGCCTCCTGCGGCGCGTAAAAAAGCCAAAAAAGCATTGTATGATGCAGGCCAAGGCCAAATTTCCCGTTTTAATGGCATGAGTTTATCGGATGGTAAAGTTTATTATTGGGATAATGTTCTGACACCTGTACTTGATGTTGACGGAAAGACCCAGAGTATTTTATGTGTTTCACGTGATATCACGCTGCAATATCTCACCGAACAAAAATTAAAACAAGGCAGTGAACGTGATGAGTTAACCGGTTTAAATAACCGACGTGCGTTTAAAGAAAAAATCAGAAAACTGTATAGCAGTGCACGTGATAAAAAACAAAAGTTAGCCGTCATGTTGATGGATTTAGATCACTTTAAAACCATCAATGACACACTGGGTTATACGGCAGGTGACCACCTTTTAAGAATTTTATCGAAACGTTTAAAACAAATTTTAGAAGGACGTGCTTTCTTGGCACGTCTTGGTGGGGATGAGTTTGGTGTGATTATTCCGAATGTGCAGGATATCGGTGAGCTCAATCAAATTGCCCAGCAGATTTTGCAACAACTCGAGATTCCCATCACATTTTCGGGGAACTACATCAATGGTGGTATGAGCATTGGATGTGGCCTCTATCCAGATGATGCCAATGACCTCAGTGAGTTACTCAAATGTGCCGACACAGCACTTAATGATGTTAAAGCACAAGGCCGTGGCGGTATGCGCATGTTTGATCAGGATATGTTTAATGCGGTACGGGAGCAATCTGAACAACTTAATTGTGCGCACCAAATTATTCGTAATGTTGCCATCGAGGCTTTCTTTCAACCGAAAGTCTGTTTAGATTCAGAAAGAATTATCGGTTATGAAGCGCTCTTACGTTGGCGTGATGATCAAAATAACATTCAAAGCCCTGCACGAATTGCAGCAGCTTTTAATGATTATGAGTTATCCAGCCGTATTGGTGAGATTATGCAGCATCAGGTTTTCAAGCAGATTACTGAATGGCGGGCAAAAGGCTTACAGATTGTACCTATTTCGATAAATGCAGCACCTGTTGAATTTATGCGTGATAATTTTGCTGAGATCTTTTTAAAACGTCTCAAAGCCTACCGTATACCCTCGAAATTTGTTGAAATTGAGGTTACTGAATATCATTTGGCTGAACGCGGCTATGAATATGTGGTTCGCGCCCTTAAAAAACTTAAAGCAAATGGTGTCCGAATAGCGCTGGATGATTTTGGTACGGGGCATTCTTCTCTTACTCATTTGCGCGATTATCCTGTTGATATTATTAAAGTTGACTGCTCTTTTGTACAACGCTTAAGTGATGATAAATCGATTTATGCCATTGTCGAAGGGTTAGCCAAACTCGGCCCGATTTTATCAATGGATATCGTTGCCGAAGGCATTGAAACCGAAACACAATTGCAGCTGTTAAGAGATATGGGCTGTCATATTGGGCAAGGTTATCTGTTTAGTCCACCTGTTTGTGCTCAGCAGGCAGAAATGCAGTTGCTAAAACTACACTAGGCTTCATAGCGACTGTTCTCATGAACTCAAACATGATAGGCCATTAAGTTAAAGGCAAAGGCTTAAACGGAATAGAACAGAATTTTTTGTATAAAAAAGTGTTGTAAAAGCAAAAAAATCAGCGTATTTTAAATTTCAGATAACATATTTTTTGAAGATATAAAAATGTTAAAGCAACCTGTAATCTCTAACGCAAATTATTACTTCTGGCAATTTAGATAATTGCCTGAACGCGTTCGGGCATCAAGAGGTTGCCCACCTAGTTAATACCTGATCGGCAACCCTGGTCAGGTTTTTTTATATCTGCTGTTTTAATAAATTTTGGAGTACTTCATGAAAACAACTAACTATTCATACTTTAGCAACTTTTATTGGTTTTACTTTAGTCAATTTATGACTTTAGCCCAGCAATCCATTAGACCCATAACGCTCAAATAAAAGATCGGACTGAACACCACAGTCCAAAGGATACAAACCAATGAATGCTCTAAATACTGCACTACAAAGTACTCAAACGACAGTTCAAGAAACACTTTTAAGTTTGCCGCAGCAACTCAAAGCGCAGTTGCCACTTTCAACGCCATTAAAACTACAAATTGCTGAACAGCGTCAAACCATTCAAAATATATTAGAAGGCAAAGACCATCGTTTAATGGTCATTACAGGCCCGTGTTCCATTCACGACCCTATTGCGGTTTTAGAATACGCTGAAAAGTTAAAACAATTACAAACCAAAGTTTCAGATCAGATTTTCTTCGTAATGCGTGCCTATATTGAAAAACCACGGACTACGGTGGGCTGGAAAGGTTTTTTATACGATCCTTTACTTGATGGATCTTCCAATATGCAGTTGGGATTAGAGCAGTCTCGAGCATTGTATTTAGCGATTATTGAAATGGGTTTGCCGATTGCTACAGAAATTTTAAGCCCGATGGCGACTGCTTATTTCGACGATCTGTTGGCATGGGGAGCTATTGGTGCGCGTACCAGCGAGTCGCAGATTCATCGTGAAATTTCGAGTCATATGCCGTTTAGTATTGGTTTCAAAAATGGCACAGATGGTTCAATTCAAATTGCTCTGGATGCGATTCAGTCTGCATCAAACCCTCACCAGTTCATGGGAATTGGGCAGCAAGGCATGGCATGTATGCTTCAGTCCCAAGGAAATCCGAAGCCACACTTGATTTTACGTGGTGCAAACTCGGGGCCTAACTATGCTTTAGCCGATATTCGTCATATGCAAGATAAAGTCAAAGATGAATTACCTGCTTTGGTGATTGACTGTAGTCATGGTAACAGTAGTAAAAATCCACTCAATCAACCTAATGTATTGCGTAGCATTGTTGCAGAACGTACGCAAAGCAATGTGTGTGGTGTCATGCTTGAAAGTCATTTGGTTGATGGTAATCAGAAAATTTCAGATGACATGGTCTATGGTCAGTCTGTTACGGATGGCTGTTTAGGCTGGGAAAAAACCGAGCAAGTACTTTTAGAGGTTGCCGACACATTACGCAGCCACGCTGTTCAACGTAGTGCTTAATCAACGCAGCCAAAAAGACCTTTCATTGAAAGGTCTTTTTTTTGTGATGTAGTTCAATAAATGAAGATAATAAATTGAAAAATAAGCTAAAAATTATTTATCAAACGATAAATTAGGTTGAGCTAGAGCAGAAACTTATGCAAAATCAGAAGCCTGAAAGAACACGATAAAAAATTGTATTTTGAAGAAAAGAAATGCTTTTTAAAGTCAGCTATTTGCACTAATTTTTAGAGAACACTATGTATTCTGCAGAACTTTTAGAAGAAGCCCGTCGGATGATGTTTCACATGCTCAGCAAAGTGGTTGAGTATGGTGGTTCAGACTTATTTATATCTGCAGACTTTCCGCCAAGTATTAAGCATCAGGGCCTCATGAAGCCATTGGGTCAACAAAATTTGCCATCTGATCAGACCAAACTCTTTGCTTATAGTTTAATGAACGAAAAGCAACGATTGGAGTTCGAAACCGAGCTTGAGTGTAATTTTGCAATTAACGTTCCCAATGTTTCGCGTTTTCGTGTCAATGTTTTTTAGCAGCAACTGCATGTGGGGATGGTGATTCGTACGATTACTGCGGAAATTCCTAACTTCACTAAGTTACAACTTCCAACGTCTTTAAAAGACGTAATTATGGAAAAACGTGGTTTGGTCCTCGTTGTCGGTGGTACAGGGTCGGGTAAATCGACGTCTTTAGCAGCCATGATTGATCATCGAAATGAAAACTCGGCAGGGCACATTATTACAGTTGAAGACCCTGTGGAGTATGTACACAAGCATAAGAAATCGATGATTACTCATCGGGAAGTGGGTGTGGACTGTCATTCTTGGCACAATGCTTTGAAAAATACTCTGCGCCAAGCGCCCGATGTCATTTTAATTGGTGAGATTCGTGACACGGAGACGATGGAACATGCCATAGCTTTTGCGGAAACAGGCCACTTATGCCTGGGGACACTGCATGCCAATAATGCAAATCAGGCTTTAGATCGAATTATTAACTTTTTCCCAGACGAACGTCGCAATCAACTTTTGATGGACTTATCTTCCAATATGAAGGCGATTATTTCACAGCGTCTGGTGCGAACTGAAGATGGGCGTGGCCGCCGAGCAGCAGTGGAAATCATGCTCAATACACCGTTGATGTCAGACTTGATACTTAAAGGGAATTTCCACGAACTCAAAGAAGTGATGTCGAAATCACGAGAGTTAGGCATGCAGACTTTTGATCAGGCTTTGTTTGATTTATACAATCAAGGTGCAATCGCTTATGAAGAAGCACTACGAAATGCAGACTCGGTCAATGAATTACGTCTACAGATTAAATTAAAGAGTAGTCGTGCCAACCCGCAGTTAAACTCAAATAGTGCTTTGTCTTTTGATCAAGCGGTTGCTGAAAAAGCCAAAGACGCTGAAGAAGAGAAGGCCGACGCCTAATTTTCTGAGTCCGTAAGTTCATTGCTATGCGCATACGGACTGATATTTTAAGCGGTTTTCTTTCTATTCGCGATAAAGGCATAGAACAATAAACTTAAAACGGTTGTCAGTGCACAGAATAAATAGGTGAAGCTATAACCTTGCTTAGAAATGAGTAGACCCAACAATACAGAGCCAAGAGCAATACCTAAGTCATACATGGTAAAGAACGTGGAGGTCGCATGGCCAATCCGATGCTTTTCCGCACCTTGAATAGCTAAAGTTTGTAGACAAGGCTGTGCAGAACCAAAGCCCATGCCAACGCATACAGCCGCAACCAATAAACCCGTCAGAGATTGAATCTGACTGAGAATCATAAGCCCCAAGCTAAATAATATAATCGCTGGATAAATCACATAACTTGCCCCACGACGGTCATAAATTTTGCCTGTAATTGGGCGTAGGCTCATCATGGAAATTGCAAAGACGATAAAAAATAGGCTCGCATAGTTCAGCAGATGTTTAGACTCTGCATAAGTTGAAATGAACGACATGATACTGGCATAGGAAAAAGAAACGATCATGCCCATAATTGAAATATTCAAGGCTTTAGTTTCAACAAAGTCATGGATATTGAGCTTGCGCTTCACGGGTGGTGTCAATTTTTGAGTGGTCTGCTGAATTGGGATAAAGAAGCAAAACAAGAAACCGAGACAGACACTAAACGCTAAAATCCCTGCGACCATTGGATAGGATACAGACTGGATCAGAGTTTAACCGAGGAATGGCCCAAGTACAATCCCCAGATTAATGGACATGACAAAATAGCCCATGCCTTCGCCTTTACGTTTTTCTGGAATAAACTCATTGTCGATAGGTACGGCAACTGTGGTGACGATGCTGAACCAAATGCCATGTAGAAAACGAATCAGTAGTAAAAGTTGTAAATTATCAGCAAACAAATAGGCCAAGGAAAACAAACAAAATAGGGCTTTCGCGATAAAAAGCGTTTTCTTATTGCCAAATTTTTCAATAATGAGTCCGCTAAAAGGGCGAACTGCGATAGACGATGCCATGAACAAAGTCATGGCTAAGCCTGCTTGAGCAAGGCTTCCACCCAAATCATTCAAAATATAGATTGGAAGGATTGAGGTCTGTGCAAAGTAAAAGATGAACAAAAACAGATTGTTCGCTAAGCAAAGAATAAAAGACTTATTCCATAGTGATGATGTATTGAGAGCAGACATGCAGAACCCTTGGCTCGAAGATGAGGCTACAGGACGTAAACTGTTGTTATTATTTTATACAGAAGCTAGGGTACGGCTGTGAAATTGAAACAACCAGATTATAAGATAATGCACGTGAAAAGTATAATTATAGTGATAAATTAGGTATTTAATTGATGTGAATATATAAATATCGAGTTGATTTATCAGAATAAGATAATTTTTTTAAAAAATCAGTCCGCAGACTGATTTTTTGAGCCGTAAATATGAATACTAGGCTTTTAGACCCGCTTCATAGGCTGTGCTTGAAAGGAGTTGTTCTACATCTGCGATATTGTCTGGTTTGATTTTATAAATCCAACCTTTGCCGTAGGGGTCATCATTGACGAAGTCAGGATCATCTTCCAGATTGGCATTGATTTCTACCACGGTGCCAGAAACTGGTGCATGAATATCAGAAGCTGTTTTTACAGATTCCACCACACCCGCTTGTTCGCCCGCAGTGATTTGTTGACCAACTTCTGGTGTTTCAACGTAGACTAAATCGCCTAAGGCATCCTGTGCATGGTCTGAAATACCAGTTACAACAAGATCACCTTCAATACGCACCCATTCATGTGTACTCGCATACTTCAATTCTGAAGGATGATTCATGAATAACTCCTTAAAATACAAAAATCATTTTTCGCATGATTTATACATGCTTTTCTATCAAAACAAAAGATCTATAAATACGGATCTTTACGCCAATTACTTGGGCTGCGTCCACTCCAACGCTTAAAGGCTCGGCTGAAATTTGCCACATCACTATATCCCAGTTCGTCCGCAATTTGCTCTAAGCTATAGTCTGTACGTGACAAAAGTGACGTGGCATGACGGTAACGAACTTCATCCACAATAGTAGAAAAAGACGTGCTTTCAGCAGCCAATTGGCGTTTCAGTGTGCGATCAGACATGTGTAAGAGGTCAGCTACGTGCTCGATGCTTAAATAGTGTTGTTCTGAGCGCGTTAAAATGTCACGAACACGCATCGATAATCTTCGGCGTTCGCCCATGGCTGAGAGTTCAGCTTCACATTGATTAATGGCTATTTGGCTTGCAAGTGGGTCAGCATTGACCATTTTAAAGCCTAGATAATGCTTATCAAAACTCAAAAGTAAATGTGGTTGATCAAAGCGAACACTATGGTTAGGTAGCTTTGCACGATAGCGATCAAAGCCTTCGGGTTCTGGAAAATCGAAATCAATTTCCCCAGCCAGATTTTCAATGCCAGTGAGCGCCTTGCTCATAGAAACAATGCCAAAAATAATACTGATCGCAATATCGGTACGCAACGGTTCTATATCGACATCACAGCGTAATTGTAAAGTCGCTTTTTCGCCAAAGGTGGAAAAGAAAAGCTGCAAAAAAGGCATGCGCAGTTGAATAAAACGGTTAGCAAGTACCAAGGCTTCGCCAATATCATGAGTTGTCATAATGGCATAGCCAATGAAGCCATGAATTGAAATACGCATTTGCGTGCCTAGATGGTAGCCAAGCGTGGGCTCACCAGTGAGACGGCTGGCCAACTTCACAAGTTCATTGGCAGTATGAACGGGTATGCGGAACTCAGGCTCTGCGAGTTGTTCACTCGTGAGTTGAAAAGGGGAAAATAGCGTCTCTGCATTATAGCCCCAACGAGACACAACATCTAACAACAATAAGCCATAAACACCAGGAATTCCTTGATCTTGGCGAAGTGAAACTGTTTTCATGCGCGATCCATTGCATTTTTCTTTCTTTTCTGACTGAAGTTATATTGGCATGAATATTTCAAATTCATGGAGCATATTGTTGGACAATATGCTCCAAGCCTATATCAATTCAGTATCCTTTTCATTTCTTATTTAGTGGAACGATATTATAAATATCATAAATTTCTGAGCAAAAATATAAGACTCTCGATAAAAATAAAGGCTCAGCAAATGATGCTAAAAGTTAAGTAAAATCTTTTCAAAATCAGCACGCTAAAATCATTGATGATAATGATCTAAGCGTGCTGAGGACGGAAAGTAAAACTAGGCTTCTTTCTTTTTAATTGGATGTTGTTCCGTTAAAAATCCACCTGTTTGACGCTGCCAAAGGTGCGCATAGATACCATTTTTTTGAATCAGCTCTTCATGTGTCCCTTGTTCTGCAATACGACCTTCATCAAGCACGATCAAACGATCCATTTGAGCAATGGTTGAAAGACGGTGAGCAATCGCAATCACCGTTTTATCTTGCATTAGGTCATCAAGGCTAGATTGAATTGCAGCTTCAACTTCTGAGTCTAGGGCACTGGTGGCTTCATCTAAAATTAAGATTGGTGCATCTTTCAAGAACACACGAGCAATGGCGATACGCTGGCGTTGGCCACCTGAAAGTTTCACTCCACGCTCACCAACATAGGCTTCATAACCTGATTTACCACGTAAGTCAGTCAGCTGAGGAATAAACTCTTCGGCTTTGGCTTTACGTACAGCAGCATACATTTCTTCATCACTGGCATTGGGACGGCCATATTTAATATTTTCTGCAACACTGCGGTGTAGCAGGGAGGTGTCTTGAGTCACTAAGGCAATATTACGACGTAAGCTGTCTTGGGTGACATCTTCAATATTCTGTCCATCAATTAAAATTTCACCTTGTTTCAATTGATAAAAATGTAGCAATAGTTGAATCAGTGTTGATTTTCCTGCACCAGAGCGACCCACGATCCCAATTTTTTCACCAGCTCGGATGCGTAGGTTTAAATTGTCGATGACATTTTTACTGTTATACGCAAAAGTTACGTCTTTAAATTCGATCATGCCTTGTTTAACTTCAAGGTCTTTGGCATCAGGTTTGTCTTGAATCGTGATCGAACGACCGAGGGTTTTCATGCCATCTTGAATGGTGCCGACACTTTCAAAAAGTGCTGAGGTTTGCCACATGATAAATTCAGCAATACTGCTCAGTTTTAAAATCATAGCCGTTGCAGCAGCAATAACACCAAGTTCAACTCGCCCATTCATCCATAACCAAACTGCAGTGCCCAATACGCCCGCGTACAGTACTATATTTAAAAACAGGATACTGATTTCATACTTAGCACCTAAACGCATTTGTTTATAAACGGTGACCATGAACTCCTGCATCGAGGATTTGGCATATAAGCTTTCACGTCCTGCATGGGCAAAAAGCTTCACTGTTTGAATATTAGTATAAGCATCGGTAACACGGCCAGTCATCACAGCTCGGGCATCAGCCTGTTCATTTGAAACTTTACTCAAACGTGGGATGAAGTAATACGCAGCACAGATAAACAACGCCAACCAGACCAGTAAAGGCAATATTAGGAGTGGGGAAATAGCGGCAAGTACCAAATTGACTGTGACAAAATAAATGAGCACATAAGCTAACATGTCACCCAAAATAACCCAGAACTCACGTATTGCCAGTGCAGTTTGCATGACTTTTGCGGAGAGTCTTCCTGCAAAATCATTGTGAAAAAAGTCGAGGCTTTGCTTCAGCAGTAAATTATGAAAGCGCCAGCGCAGACGCATCGGAAAAGTGCTAAATAATATTTGGTGTTTAATAATCGACTGTAAACTGGCAAATAAAATATTGGCCAATAAAATACAGAATAAAAGGACTAAATTTGAACCATGTTCTGCTAAAAATGTTTCTGGCTGGCTTTTACTGAGCCAGTTTACTAAGTCACCAATTTTGGCATAAAACAAGGCTTCAAAACTGGCAGCACCAGCCGTGAATAAAACCAAAATCAGCAAATAGCCACGTACACCTTTAGCGGCCTGCCATACAAACGGAAAGAACGTGGTCGGTAAAGGTTGGTTTAAACCTTCTTCTGGATAGGGATCAACACGTTTTTCAAACCATTTGAACATGAATAAAACCTTCTAAAAATAAGTCATTTATAAGGTAATGACTTGTTTTATAAATAAGCAGAGTTTGAAAATTTTAGCATGAAAAGACCTCAGTGGTCTGTGTAAATTAAGAGAGGCTAAACGATGTTGTAGCAGTATGGATAGCAAGAAATGTAGATGAATAGATATAAAAAGTCTGAGAGAGATGGTTGATGAAAGGGAATCCAATCAAATGAATCCCCCAAGATGCTTAAAGCATTAGTTTGCTTGAGCTTCTGATGTCGCAACCGCATCAGATGCAGCAGCTTCTGAAGCAGGTGCTGCATTTTCAGTTGCAACAGCAGCTTGAGTGGTTTCTACAACTTGAGTTTCTGCTGCAAAAGAAGATGTCGCTGCTACAGCTAAAAGGGCGGCACATAAAGATTTATTTAAAGTATTCATTTTAGAAAGTCTTACAAAGTGAAAAGGAGTGGCTAATTTAATGAAGAGAAAAGGTTGATATTGTGATATTGAGGTATATTTCATGTAAATAATCACATAATTAACTTACATAATACACAAGGTAAATAACACAGTTGTTGAAAAACTAATGTTATGTATTTTCATAATTTTTATTCTAGAGTTGGTGATTTAGAACGTATATTAAAATGCCTATTCTTCGTTTTTAAGACCTTAGTATGCTAAAACTAGAGTGGTTTTAGCATACCAAAGTGAAAAAATTACGGGTTTGACATTGCGATTTGCATGTCATATCCCGATGGTGCTTGGTAAATTTTGAGACCAAATTCGGGAAGAATGGCAATTAAATGATCGAAAATATCCGACTGAATCGCTTCATAATCTTTCCATGCAATTTGATTGCTAAATGCATAAATTTCCAGTGGCAAGCCTTTTTCAGTCGGTTGTAACTGACGTACGATTAAAGATTGGTGTTTTGAAATGTTCGGATGCTGATTAAGGTACAGCTCAACATACGCACGGAAGGTCCCAATATTGGTTAAACGTCGCTGATTACAAGGAGATGTATTGCTCAATTTCTGATTAAACTCAATCAGCTCTGTACTCTTGTGATCTAGATATTGGTCTAATAATAAAAACTCTTTAAGTTTGCTTTGTTCTGCTTCAGACATAAAGTGAACGCTACTTTGGTCAATATAAAGTGAGCGTTTGATACGACGTACGCCTGCCTGTGACATACCCCGCCAGTTTTTAAAAGTATCAGTGACCAATTTGTTGGTTGGAATTGTGGTAAAGGTTTTATCAAAGTTCTGTACGGTGATGGTATGTAATGACATATCAATGACATCACCGTCTGCATTCAGGGATGGCATTTCAATCCAATCTCCAATGCGGACCATGTCATAGGATGAAATCTGAACAGAAGCCACCAAAGACAAAATGGTGTTTTGGAAGACCAACATCAGCACTGCCGCCATAGCACCGAAACCCGCCAGCAAGGTGAATACATCTTTTTTCAGGAAAGTCCCTAAGATCATCAAGCCACAAACGATGAAAATAATCAGTTTGATTAGCTGTAAATAGCCTTTGATGGGTTTATTTCTAGACTTCGGATTGCGTTGATAAACTAAATTGAAGATATTCAGTAATTCACCAATCGCGAGCGCAATGGTTAAGAAAATAAAGGCCTGTGCCGCCATTTGGACAAAGCTGACCATTTTCGCAGACAGGTGAGGAACGGTGACGATACCATTCATAATGACGATTGCTGGGACAATGTTCGCAATTCGACGAATCACGCTATGCTGCGACATGATGTCGTGATTGGCAAATTTTAGCTTAGTGATGAGATGCCGAATACCACGAACCACAACATGCTTGGCAATAATATATGCCAGTATAGCCACTAAAATGAGTATGCAGAATCCTGTCAGCATTTCGATCCAAGGATACTGATCCGACCAGTCTTTTAAACTCTGTATAAAATGAAAATTATCCAAAATGCGATCTTCTTTTGATTAAAACACTGCAAATAGTGTAATCAGCTATACGAATTAAGCAAATTGTGTCACTAAGTTTATACATGTTTTCAACGACTTGTTTATTTACTCTCTTCGATTCGATTTTCAGTCATTATTTGGATGTCGTGAAGTATAGCTCGTTGATGGTTGGGATATGTCAGGTCAGTGGAATGGTGAATTAGTTTTATAATGAACTAGGAAAAAAGAAGCTTCCAATATGGAAGCTTCTGATGGCTCAATAATTACCACATGAGATCATCAGGGATCACGTATGCAGCGTATGGATCTTCCTCATCGGTGACTGCTTCATTTTTCTCTGAGGTATTTACGATAATAAAGCCTTCAAGTTTGGCATTAATACGATCAGCTAAAGCTTTAGGTAAGAAGGCATAGCTTTCATGATCACGTGCAATCACGAGGCTACCAGCAACCAAGGCATTATAAATTTGTTGATTGATATATTGTTTTTTGATTTTGCCATCGTCAATAAACTGATAGGCCACGTCACCGTCGGTATCCCGGATTTTATGCTGCGTGATCATTTGAATGATCGTCGCTTTGAGCTCTTTTTCTTGCAATATCGCTTTCTTTTCAAGTTCAATAGCTTGATCTTTGGCCTGTTTTTGCTGTTTGTCTTGTGCAATTTTTGCCTTGATCTCAGCTTCACTGCTTTGACCTGTTCTTTGCTCATGCACTGCTTGTTTAGAAAGTTTTTTGGCCTTTTTGTTGTCAACTAAACCGGCTTTGAGTAACTGAGCCTGTAATGCATTTTTTACCATAGCGAATTCCACAACTGCGTTTAAAAACGACGATAACGAAAGTAAATGATCCAATATACAACACTAAGGATCAAGCTTAATGCTGTTGGAACTAAAAAAGAATTGAGTTTTAAATAGGGATACATCCAACTTGCACAGAGTCCACCGATCAAAAAGCCACTTAAAATCAAAAGATGTAAAACTACGCGCCGACGCTCAACCACGAGTCCGCGCACTCGATAGCCAAGCGCTAAACCGAGGTCGGTAAGGACACCCGATAAATGTGTAGTGCGAATGATAGTGCCTTTATAATGGCTCACCATGGCATTTTGCACACCCATTGCGACGCAGGCCCAGAGTAAAGCATAGCGTGGAAAATAAGGCAGAAAGAACCAACACAGAAAAATAAAAAAAGCCACTAACGTGAGTGGTACGCCATAGCGGCGTCCCAATCGAAAGTGACTATTTCCCAGAATTACACCGCTATAAAATGAACCGATGACATAGCAGACAGTTACTAATAGCAAATATAAAATGCTTTCGGATTGCCAATGTACAAGCGACATCGCCAAAACACTTACATTACCAGTCATATGGGAAACAGACTGGTGTAAAACAGTCACCAGTCCTAAGACATTAATCATTCCTGCATTGACTGCAAGAAAGAATGCCCCCAGTTGAATCCAAAGTGGTAAGTGTTGAAATGGCATAACTTCAAAAAAGAAATAATATACTGATTCTACAATATATTATTTTGAAGCGCGGTCAACTGCTGCAGTAAATAATACGTCAGTTGATGAGTTCAATGCGGTTTCAGTAGAGTCTTGTAGTACGCTAATCACCATACCAATTGCAACCACTTGCATTGAAATATCAGATGAAATACCAAACAGTCCACACGCAACAGGGATCAACAGCAAAGAACCACCTGCGACACCAGAAGCACCACAAGCTGAAACTGTTGCAAGCACAGATAAAATCATCATGGTGGTAAAGTCAACATTAAGACCTAGTGTATTGACTGCTGCCAGTGTAAGCACGGTAATAGTCACTGAGGCGCCGGCCATGTTAATGGTCGCACCGAGTGGAATGGCTACACTCGCTGTAGATTCAGCAACACCCAAACGTTTTGCAAGATCTAAGTTCACAGGAATGTTCGCAGCAGAACTTCGCGTGAAGAAAGCAGTGATACCACTTTCACGTAAACACTGAAATACCAAAGGATATGGATTGCTACGTGTTACCACAGCAACCATAAGCGGGTTGATGACTAAGGCAACGAAAGCCATTGTGCCGAGTAAGACCGCCAATAAGTGTGCATAGCTTGCTAATGTGCTTAAACCTGTTTCTGCAAAGGTTACCGCCACTAGACCGAAAATACCGATAGGCGCAAAGTTAATCACCAAACGAATCACGCTATTTACTGCGTGTGCAGTATCATTGAGTAAGTCTTTGGTTGAGTCTTTGGCATGACGGAATGCAGCACCCAAGGCCACAGCCCACGCTAAAATACCAATGAAGTTTGCTTCACTAATGGCAGTTACAGGGTTAGCAATAAAGCTCAGCAGCAGGTTCTTAAAGATTTCAATCAAGCTACTTGGTGGTTGTAAGTCAGTATTTGCAGGTAAATTTAAGAACAAAGTACTTGGGAAAGCGATGCTGACAGCAACTGCTGAAAAAGCAGCCAGTAGCATACCCACGGCATACATGATGATGATAGGACGTAGATTCGCACTATGACCTACTTTAAAATTTGCAATAGAAGCAAGAACCAAGACAAATACAAGTACAGGCGCGACAGATTTTAACGCTTTAATAAATAAGTCGCCTAGCAGGCTCAAATAAGGTGCAACGCCTGGGAAAACAAGGGCTACACCAATACCCAAAATAATGGCAATAATAATTCGAGTAACTAGACTCATTCGCGCTAAAACAGAAAACATAGAGGCGCCTTGTTGAAATTACGAGGACAAAATACGGATTTTAAGTGCGCCATTTTATACCTAATTTGCTAACTGACTGAAAAATATTTAGATATAAAAATTAAGTTGTTGTAATTCCAGTTTTTATTATTCATTTTAATTCATAAAAATGACATATTTAATGGATTTTTATCATAAATGCCTGCTTGATATTTCTCACTATATTGAAAAAGTGCAAGCAGACATTCGGTCTCTTATGAAGTTTTAAGCAGCTGAGGTGAAAGGGTCTGAATGGCTTGATAGTGAGTTAAAAAGACATTCCCACTCAAATGTTTCAATAGTTTTGAGCTTTGCAGTCGATCCATCACAGGGCCTTTAACTTCGGACAAATGCAGCTGAATGTTTTGCTTGGCCAATTCTAGATTAATATCTTCCAGCATTTCTAAAGCACTCAAGTCGATACTACTCACACTGGAGCAATTAATCACCACATGGGCTAACTTAGGTTGTTGGCTCACGGCATTGATCAGCTCGCCTTTCAATATATTGGCATTTAAGAAGGTTAGGCTTTCATCTATACGCATTGACAGTACTTGTGCCGTGGTTTGAACTTGATGGCGTTCAACATTGCGAAAATGTTGCGTTCCCTCGACCAAGCCAATCACAGCAATATGTGGCCGACTAATCCGCCAAAGCAACAAAATAAAGGTTGAGATCATGCCAATGATCAGGCCGGTTGAAATATCGATACTGACAACACCAAAAAAGGTAATCCACATCGCGATACCATCTGCTTTGGAATACTTCCATGCTTCGATGAAGGGTTTAAAGTCCACAAGTTTCCATATCGAGACGATAATCGTTGCAGCCAAAATAGCTAAAGGAAGGTCCTGAAAGAAACCTGTAAAGTATAAGCTCACTACAATAATCAACAGCGAAGAGAGCACACCAGCCATAGGGGTCTGAGCGCCTGCATCTGCATTAACGACAGTACGAGAAAGGCTGCCTGCTACAGGAAAGGCCGAACTGAAACCTGCACTGATATTGGCTAACCCCAAAGCGATAAGTTCTTGGTTGCTGTTGAGTTGGCTTCGGTTTTGTAAAGCAGTGGCTTGAGCAATGGAAAGTGATTCAACAAAACTGATCATCGCGATCATAGTTGCACCTGGCAAAAGTTGCAGAACTAAAGTCCAGTTCCAATACGGCATATCGAGTGGAGGCATACCAGATGGAATGATTCCGACCGTTTTGATTCCAAGCGTTTGCAGTTGGAAAAAATAGACCAAGGCAATCGAGGCAACCACTAAAAATAAAGGAATAGTACGCGAAAGTAATACGGTCGATCCGAACAAACCTTTTAAGGCATTAGTATTCAGCAACTTTGGTGCATAAATTAAAAATGCGATTGCACACAGTCCAAACAACAGCGTACCTATGTGAGTTAAACTGATGTATTGCCAAACACTTACCACAAACTCGGGGATATTATTGGCTTTTAAAGGTAGATCGACAATAAACTTCAACTGACCCAACGCAATCAGCAAAGCAGACGCAATAATGAAACTTTGGATGACGGGGTGGCTAATCAGTTGGATGAGGAAACCAAAGCGAAATAAACCCAACAGCAGGGAAATGACACCGACCATCAGGGCTAATAAACATGCCGCTTGTATATAAACTGGTGAACCAACTTCAAACATCGAGTTCAAAGTCGCAAAGGTCATCATCGAAATGATGGCAACAGGGCCAATAGAAAGTGTGGGACTGCCACCAATGATGGCATAAATAATCATTGGGATAATGCTGGCATATAACCCAGTGATTGGCGGTAAGCCTGCCAACATGGCATAGGCCATGCCTTGAGGAACCAACATGGCAATAACGATAAAAGATGCAAGTAAATCTGACTTAAACGTAGGCGTGTCATAGTGTTTGAGCCATTGCCATGCGGGGAGATAATGGATTAGACGACGATTCCAATCAGACATAAAACAATCTAAATCATAAATATAGATATATTATGCATAAAAAATGCTAAGAAGTCTTAGCATTCGTTTTCATAGCACAGAAAATATAGAGTGATTTGGTTTAGAGACGTGGTTTTGGGCAGTACAAGCTATACAAAGTATTTAAAACTTCAATCATGCGTTCATCTTTAATGGAGTAATAAATTTGCTTACCATCACGGCGCGTATTTACCACATCACTTTTACGTAACATCATTAATTGTTGAGAAAGAGTCGGCTGTTTGATGTCGGTAATTTCTTCAATTTGAGAAACATTCAGTTCTTGTTGCGACAAATGACACAAAATTAATAAACGATCAGTATTGGCTAGAGATTTTAAAATACTCACAACAACTTCAGCAGAGTCGCGCATAGACGTTATTTCAAGTCCTGTGTTCATTTAAAACCTACTCATAAAACAAAACAACTGTGTGCTTAGTATAAAACCAAGCCGTTCATAATGCTGTCTTTTCAAGTCCAATATGCATGGCTTTTAGTGAAATAAAATATTAGCTAAAGTTATATATACTTAATATTTACATCAAAATTAGTTATTCGAAATATTACTTAAGTTCTCGATATTTATATAATTTAAGCCGATTTTTTAAATTAAAAACTCATTCTTTATGATTATTTATAATAAGCTTTGAATATTTTATCATATAGAGCATTAAAATCATAATTACAGAGCTTTTTAAAAAATTCATTATAAATTTAAAAAATACAAACATTTATTAAAAGGCATAATTATTGCTAGATAATATTTTTGACCAAAAAGTAAACTTTGAGATGAATGTACAAATTTTTCCATCCCATATAGATGATGCTGATTATGTGGTCTTATCATCGGGTTTAGGTGGACATGCGCAGTTTTGGCAGCCACAAATTCAAGACCTACAAACCAAATTTCATGTCCTAACTTACGATCAAGAAGGTTGCCATGAAAACAGTACATTATTAAAACCAGATTATTGTATACGCGATTTGGGCCAGCAGCTTTTGCTGATTTTAAAGCAACAACATATTCAACGGTTTCATTTTATCGGCCATGCACTGGGTGGTTTTATTGGTGCGGAGTTGGCATCCTTATGCCAATCGACCGAGTATCAGATGCTGTCAATCACGATTTTAAATGGGTGGGACACGTTAGATGCGCATACCTATAAATGCTTTGAAACCCGAATTAATCTTTTAACATGTGCAGGCACAGAGGCTTATGTCAAAGCACAGGCCTTGTTTTTATATCCACCAGCTTGGATTTCAGCAAATATAGAAAGTATTCAAAAACAAGAACAGTTTCAAATTCAAAACTTTCCACCGCATGAAAATGTATTGCGACGGCTAAGTGCTTTAATGGACTTTGAACTGAGCGAGGAGGTACGAGCCGCTTTGCAGAATATACCGATGCATTTGATTGCAAACCAAGATGATTTCCTTGTGCCTTACCAACGCTCACAAAACCTAAAACGGTTGTTTCCGCATGCACAGTTGACTCTTTTAAAGCAGGGCGCTCATGCAGCGACTGTAACCGAAACAGTCGTGATGAATAAGGAAATGTTGGCTTTTTTAACAGTGCTGGAAAGTTTAGTTTAGATTATCGATTGTTTAATTTGGCTTTATAAATTGAAGGTGTATAGGTTTTGAAATCTATACACCTTTTTTATTTAGGCTAAAAATATAAAAACTCTAGTTTGGATCACTTACCGCACAATCATTGATCACTCCTCACAGAGATAGTGCATAAAATAAAAACTAATTTTACTTTTTGGTAAAAAATAAAATTAATTAAAAATATTTAATATATTGAAAAATAATAATAAATAATAGTTGGCATAGCTTATGCAAATATATTTTTATCAAACTAAAGGTTAAAAGTCTTGCTGTATTTAGCCTTTGATGTTCTGCGAATAATGAAATAAGTGTAGAGGATAAACGAGATGAAAATAGGTGTATTTTGCCCGATTGGAAATAATGGCTGGCTGCTTTCGGAAACCGCGCCACAGTACATGCCTTCATTTGAACTAAACAAAAAAATTGTTCAACGTGCTGAGCATTATGGTTTTGACTTTGCTTTGTCGATGATCAAACTGCGTGGCTTTGGCGGGAAAACAGAGTTTTGGGATCATAACCTAGAAACATTTACCTTGATGGCTGGGCTCGCTGCGGTGACAAGTAAAATCCAAATCTATGCAACAGCTGCGACGTTGGTGATGCCGCCTGCAATTGTGGCACGAATGGCGTCAACCATTGATTCCATTTCAAATGGTCGTTTTGGTTTAAATGTCGTGACAGGCTGGCAAGCACCCGAATATACGCAAATGGGGATGTGGCCAGGAGATGAATACTTTGTACAGCGCTATGAATATCTTTCTGAATATGTAGAAATTTTGCGTGAACTCTGGGCGACAGGTCGTTCAGATTTTAAAGGTGAGCATTTTACTATGCAGGACTGCCGTGTGAGTCCACGTCCGCAAGCAGACATGAAAATTATTTGTGCGGGTCAGTCTGATACAGGGCTTGAGTTTTCTGCTAAATATGCCGATTACAACTTTGTTTTCGGTAAAGGGCTGAATACACCGACAGCCTATGCAGAAATCAATGAGCGTTTAAAACAGCAAACCGATAAAACAGGTCGTGATGTACAAACCTATGTGTTGTTTATGGTGATTGCTGCAGAAACTGATGAAGAGGCGCATGCGAAATGGCAAACATATAATGCTGGTGCGGATATGGAGGCGATTAATTGGCTGATGAACCAAGGTGGTAAAGATACCAAATCTGGAACAGATACCAATATTCGCCAAATGGCATCCTCGGTTTCGCCTGTGAATATCAATATGGGAACGTTAGTCGGTTCGTTTGAACATGTTGCTCACATGTTGGATGAAATTGGTGAAATTCAGGGGACTGAAGGTATTTTGCTTACCTTTGATGATTTTGTTCAAGGGGTCGAAGACTTTGGTCAGCGTATACAACCTTTGATGAAATGCCGTGAACATATCGTGGTTGAAGCGGATGCACCACGCGTTGTTTTGGAGAAAAGCGCATGAATGAATCTATAGTCTGTGCAGAATTTACAAAACAAAGTCTGCAAGCAAAAACATTAAAAGCAGAACCTGAACATATTGCTTTAGCACCTGAACACACGGCATTGATTGTGATTGATATGCAAAATGCCTATACCTCAGTAGGTGGCTATTTGGACTTGGCCGGGTTTGATGTATCTAAAACCAAACCTGTGGTTGAAAACATTCAAAAAACCATTACTGCTGCACATGCAGCTGGCATTCAGGTGATTTACTTTAAAAATGGTTGGGATGATCAGTATCGTGAAGCAGGAGGGAGTGATTCACCAAACTTCCATAAGTCGAATGCTTTAAAAACCATGCGCAAAAATCCAGAGCTGCAGGGAAAACTACTGGCAAAAGGTGGTTGGGATTTTGAGTTGATTGATGCACTCAAGCCTGAACCACAAGATTTAGTCATAGAAAAGCCTCGCTATAGTGGATTCTTTAATACTGCGTTGGACAGTATGTTGCGGGTGCGAGGAATCCGAAATTTAGTTTTTGTCGGTATTGCGACCAATGTCTGTGTCGAGTCGACTTTAAGGGATGGTTTTTTCTTGGAGTATTTTGGGGTCGCTCTTAAGGATGCGTGCTATCAAGCTGGGCCTATCGAGGCGCAAGAAGCAAGTCTCTATAACATCAAAACCTTTTTTGGTTGGGTGTCTGATACACAAAGTTTTGTGAACACCTTTGAAACCCCAAGCAGTCAAACACTGGCAAAAACAGCATAAGTCATACATACGAAAGATAGAGGAAACCTCATGCCTAAAGAAATTATTGTGCCTGAAGGCACAGCGAAACCACTTGCACCATTTGTACCTGCAACTAAGGCTGACAATATCGTTTATGTATCAGGCACCTTGGCCTTTGATGAACATAACAACGTCGTTCATGTTGGTGATGCCGCAGCACAGACTCGACATATTTTAGAAACCATTAAACGAGTCCTTGCAACTGCAGGAGGCACAATGGATGACGTCACTTTTAATCATATTTTTGTGAAAGATTGGGCCGATTATGGCGCGATTAATGCTGTATATGCCGAGTATTTTCCAAACGATAAACCTGCACGCTATTGCGTACAGACTGGACTGGTCAAGCCAGAGGCTTTGGTTGAAATCGCTTCGGTTGCACATGTGGCTTAAGTGGAATAATCAAATTTTAATGCCCTGATATACGATTTTTTAGGGCATGGAGAATACGATGAATGCAAAACTGATGAATCAAGATCAAGTTGAAACCATGCTGAATCATAAAGCACCAGAGGCAATGTTGGATCAACACACATTTCGTCAAGGTATGGCGAATCTGGGGGCTGCGGTCAATGTGATTACAACAGATGGGGGGGCAGGTCAGGCAGGCTTTACGGCATCGGCAGTATGTAGTGTGACCGATACACCGCCAACGTTGTTAGTGTGTTTAAACCGCTCAGCATCTGTGTTTGATACTTTTAAAACCAATCAAGTGTTATGTGTAAACACGTTGTCGAGTCAGCAACAACACTTATCTAATCTGTTTGGGGGGAAAACGCCAATGCCCGAACGTTTTGCTCAAGGCACATGGTCCACACTGTTGACCAATGCACCTGTATTGGAGGATGCCTTGGTGAGCTTTGATTGTGAAGTGGTACAGACTATGTCTGTAGGTAGCCATGACGTGCTGTTTTGCCAAGTCAAAGCCATGAAGCAAAGTTATGGACTAAATGCGCTGATGTATTTTAACCGTGGTTACTGTGAGCCATTACCAATGTGCTAATTCAAAAATTCCTACTTTTACAAGGAGGGGAAACCCATGCAAACAAAAGAATCGTGGTTCCCAAAATTTAAGCCTTATCAAGGCGATTTAGATACAATGCCTGTGCAAACAGATGAATATTTACCCGCAGGAAAAAGCATTATTTTGGGGTTGCAACATGCTTTTGCCATGTTCGGTGCAACCGTACTTGCCCCATTGCTGATGGGCTTTGATCCGAATCTAACGATCTTCATTACAGGCATTGGTACGATACTCTTCTTCCTCATGACCGGTGGACGTATGCCAAGCTATTTGGGGTCCAGCTTTGCCTTCATTGGAGCAGTGGTTGCAGTTACGGGTTATACAGGTGTTGGAGCAAACCCAAATCTTTCTTTAGCACTGGGTGGAACCATTGCGTGTGGAGTGCTGTACGCGTTAATCGGTTTAGTTGTGATACGCACTGGTACGGCATGGATTGAAAAGTTGATGCCACCTATTGTGACAGGTGCCATCGTAATGATTATTGGCCTACACCTCGCACCAGTTGCGATCAAAAGTGTGTCAGCCAATCAGTTTGACTCTTGGATGGCGTTAATCACGATTATTTGTATTAGTGTCATTGCTGTATTTACCAAAGGTATGGTGCGCCGTTTACTGCTACTTTTAGGTTTAGTTGCATCTTATTTTATTTACTTCTTACTCGCCAATGTCATGGGTTTTGGCACTGCAATTGACTTTGCAAAAGTCGGTCAAGCAGCATGGTTTGGTTTGCCAACTTTCCACAGCCCAACCTTTGATATAAACGCCATGATGTTGATTGCACCCGTTGCGATTATTTTGGTGGCTGAAAACTTAGGACATTTCAAAGCTGTGTCGGCGATGACGGGGAAAAATTTGTCTCCTTATATGGGACGCGGTTTCTTTGCAGATGGGGTATGTACCACACTGTCTGCCTCAGTTGGGGGCACAGGGATGACCACCTATGCTGAAAACATTGGGGTGATGGCAGTCACTAAAGTTTATTCAACCACAATCTTTGTTTTTGCAGGTGTATTTGCGATCTTACTGGGGCTTTCTCCTAAGTTTGGCGCAGTGATTAGTACAATTCCCGTTGCACTCTTGGGTGGTGCATCCATTGTGGTTTTTGGTTTGATTACCGTTGCTGGCGCAAAAATTTGGGTCGATAACAAAATTGATTTCACCAAGAACAGTACTTTAATAATTGGGGCCGTGTGTTTGATTATGGGAACAGGCAATTACAGCTTACAAATAGGGAGTTTTGACCTAGGTGGTATTGGCACCGCAACACTAGCAGCCATTCTGCTTAATCTTTTCTTGAACCGAGGCAGTGAAAAAGAGCCAGTCGTAGAAAAATCAGCAGATCAAATCAATAGCACTATTGCACACAGTTAGGAGTACATTTTGAGTCTGAATATTGCATTTATAGGACTTGGGGCAATGGGCTGGCATATGGCCTCCCATTTGCCAAAACTGGGTCATCCTGTTTGGGTGTGGAATCGCACAGCGGAAAAAGCTGCTTCACATGCGCAAACTTTTGGTACTTTGCAGGTTGAACTCCAACAAGCGATGCAAGCCGATGTGATATTTTCATGCTTACCGACCAGTGCAGATGTTGAAGCTTTAATGGCGTTATATCCACCCAAATCTGGCAGTTTATGGGTGGATTGTACCAGTGGCGTGCCTGAGTCTGCGCAGCGAATTTCCACTGATTTGGCAGCACGTGGAGTAATTTACTTAGATGCACCTGTTTCGGGTCAAACCATTGGTGCTGAACGCGGTACTTTGACGGTTATGTTGGGTGGTAATATCGCTGGATTTGAAAGGGCAAAACCTATTATTCAGGCATTTGCAGGGCTGATTGAATACGTTGGGGAAAGTGGTGCAGGCTTTGCGGTTAAGGCGGTGAACAATACGCTCATGGCAACGCATTTATGGGCACTGTCTGAAGGTTTGTCTATTTTGAAGAATCGAGGCGTTGACTTGGCTGGAGCATTGAGTTGTATTAATCACTCCAGTGGTAAAAGTATCATGTCTGAAACGGTGATGGCGCAAAAAGTTTTGAGCCGAACTTTTCAAAAAACTTTTGCTTTAAACCTGTTGCAAAAAGACATTGGTATTGCGATGGATCTGGCCGAAGAAGGACAGATGAAAACACCTGTTTTTCAAGTGACACAAGAACTGTTCTTAAAAACAGATCGAGAACAGGCTGCACAAGTAGATTTTAGCGCGGCCGTTACACAGTTAGAAAAGTGGAATAGTGTAAGGCTCGTTTAAGCTGGTCGCGCGGGAGAAAAGCATGGGAAAACTCATGCTTTTTCTGTTTAAGTGATTTATTTATCAAATAAAAACATAAGCCCAACCAAATGTCAGTTTGCATTTAAAAATCAGGGTATGATAATGAGTGGATCATTAAAAACAACATAGGAAACATTGGTATGAGTACTGACTCAGCTTTTCCAACGCCTAATAATTTAGGGATAGCGGTTTATAGTAATAATGCAGAAGCGATTGGTAACACACCATTGGTTCGTATTAACCGAATTATACAAAGTCCAGCCACCGTTTTAGCCAAAGTTGAAAGCCGTAATCCTGCATTTTCAGTAAAATGTCGTATTGGGGCTGCGCTGATTGCGGATGCGGAAGCACGCGGTGTGCTGAAAGCAGGAATGCACATTGTCGAACCAACCAGTGGCAATACAGGCATTGCTTTGGCATTTGTTGCTGCTGCAAAAGGTTATGCGTTAACCCTGACTATGCCATCAAGCATGAGTATCGAACGTCGTAAAGTGATGAAAGCTTTGGGCGCAAATTTGGTTCTCACCGATCCTGCAAAAGGGATGCGCGGTGCGGTAGAAGAAGCACAGCGTTTGTTGGATGAAAATCCTGAAACTTATTTTTTGCCACAACAGTTTGAAAACCCAGCAAACCCAGCTATTCATGAAGCAACCACTGGCCCAGAAATTTGGGATGCAACAGGTGGTAAAGTTGATATTTTAGTTGCTGGTGTCGGGACGGGCGGTACGATTTCAGGGATTTCAAGCTATTTTGAAAAAGTAAAAAAACAAGCCTTGTATTCAGTTGCGGTAGAACCTGCTGAATCGCCGATTATTGATCAAACCAAACGTGGTGAAACTTTGACGCCTGGACCACATAAGATTCAGGGCATTGGCGCTAACTTTATTCCTAAAAACTTAGACCTCGACTTGGTTGATGAAGTGATGCCCATTGATGCTGCTACAGCAATTGATTGGGCGCGTAAAACAGCAAGTCAAGAAGGTATTTTGGTGGGTATTTCAAGTGGTGCAGCGATGGCAGCAGCAGCTGAACTTGCTGCACGCCCTGAAAATGCAGGTAAAACCATTGTAGTAATCTTACCTGACGGTGGTGAACGTTATTTATCTTCAGTTTTGTTTGAAGATATTTCCGCAGACTAATTAAATATATGAAAAAAAAGCTAAACATAAAATGTTTAGCTTTTTTATACCGTTTAGAAGCTTAAAGGGCTGCGTGTGAAATTTTATCAGGTGTCATGAGGGCTTGGTTGACATACAGTTTAATCAGACGCTCACGAGAACCGATTGATTTTTGATAATGCGTTGAATTGAGTAACAATGACGCACCGTAGGTCACTGTCCATACATAAGATAAATAGTCACGAATGGACATTGCGCTGTCTAAAGACTTTAAATAGTCAGAGGTCATGTCTTTAATTTCGATAATACGTTGTTCACGTATTTGGTAGAGCTTCTCAAAAAGTTCTTTGAGTTTACGTTCATTATTGGTTAAACGTTCTTCAATAACGTGCAGTAAAATCGTACGGTTCGAGTTCAACATATTATAAAGCATGTATTCGGAAACATACGTTTTAATATCATTGTTATGCTTTTGAGAAATTTCTAGCAGGCGAGTTTCATTCAAGATAATCAGCTCTAAATAAAGTTGATTTTTACTTTTGAAATGCTTGTAGATCGTACCCTTCGCAATATCGAGTTCCGTTGCTAATTCGCTTAAGGTGATGTCTTGATTATTGTCTAATAATAAAGTCTCAGCCATGGCTAAAATTTTCTCTTTGCGTAATAGAAAATTTTGTTGGCGTACTGAAGTCATTGGCTTATTCCAGTGTATTCCATGAGAACTATAGAGAGGCTATTGAACTTGGTTGAAAATGAAAATGCAACTAAGGTCTTGGATATTACTACAATCGTTTTAAAAATATCCACTTGTTCAACAATAGAAATAAATTCAGGAACATTTTCGCATTTCGTTGTCAATAAATTTGATCTCTAGAGATCAAATTTGGGCCATTGCATTCCTTTTTCGTGATTTTTACACTATTGTCAGTATAGCCACTGTGTTCTTAGAGACGAGAACCTTTAGTGCTCAAGCCTCGAATGCAGTGCGGGTTGATAAATGGATCATCTGTCGTATGGAAAGATGTCTTATTCACGTGTGTTTATTTTAATGTCTTTATAGATGACTCGCTTTGAGACGGTAGCACTATGAAAAACATTAAAATAAGATCTGAAACGATTAACCCCTTTGCAATATGAAAAAATAGATAGGGAATGTCTTTAAGCCTTTTAATTGGGCTTAAAGTAAGTAAACAGCGAAAAAGGATGAAATAGAAAATGATTGTTATTGTAGACGGTGTACGTACAGCAATGGGTGGTTTTCAAGGTTCACTGGCGAGCTGTACCGCACCTGAACTTGGTGCGGTGACAATTAAAGAAGTGTTAAACCGTTCTGGCTTACAGCCGACCGATGTGGATGAAGTGATCTTTGGTTGTGTACTTCCAGCAGGTTTAAGACAAGGCCCTGCACGTCAAGCAATGCGTATCGCAGGTCTACCTGACTCAACGGGTGCAACAACCATCAATAAAATTTGTGGTTCTGGGATGAAAGCCGTCATGCAAGCGGCTGATGCGATTAAAGCAGGTTCAGCTGAAATTGTGGTGGCCGGTGGTATGGAGTCAATGTCAAATGCGCCGTACTTACTTGAAAAAGCACGCGCGGGTTACCGTATGGGACATGGTAAAACCACCGATCACATGTTCCAAGAAGGTTTAGAAGATGCTGAAACAGGTTTGTCGATGGGTGTACTTGCTCAAGAAATGGCAGATAAAAAAGGCTATACCCGTGAGCAGCAAGATCAGTATGCCATTGGTTCTTTAAATAAAGCGGTTGCTGCGATTCAAGGTGGTTTCTTTAAAGATGAAATCGTGCCTGTGACGGTAAGTAGCCGTAAAGGCGATGTTGTGGTTGATCAGGATGAACAGCCGCTCAATGCCAAAGTGGATAAAATTCCAACTTTACGTCCGGCATTTAAAAAAGACGGCACGATTACCGCGGCAAATTCGAGTTCTATTTCGGATGGTGCTTCGGCATTGGTTGTAACTTCATCCGAAGTTGCTGACGCACGTGGTCTTAAGCCATTGGCAAAAGTTGTGGCTTATGCAAGTAATTCCCAGCATCCATCTGAGTTCACCATTGCCCCTGTAGGTGCCATTGAGAAAGTTTTAGCCAAAGCAGGCTGGTCTGCGGGTGATGTAGATCTGTGGGAAGTCAATGAAGCATTTGCGATGGTCACAATGCTTGCCATTGATAGTTTTCATTTAGACCCTGCTAAAGTCAATGTGAATGGTGGCGCTTGTGCACTTGGTCATCCATTGGGTTCATCTGGTTCACGTATTATCGTGACTTTACTGCATGCTTTGAAACGTACTGGTGGGAAAAAGGGTGTAGCTGCTTTATGTATCGGTGGTGGTGAGGCGACTGCTATTGCTGTCGAGCTGCTAGACTAAAGCTGTAATATCCTTAGCTATGCCTGTGAAGAAAATGATTTAAATAGCTATAATTCGGCATGGTTGATTTCATCAAAGGTTCGATTGATTCGGGCCTTTTTTATTTTGTAAAATACATGCAGATCATGCGTCATAACTTTTCAGGGAAAGCATCGATTGTTCAGTACAGCTAAAGGTATAATTAATGTGCTTTTATTGCTGAAATGTCTGATATTAGACCTAGATGCCTGTAAAAGTAAGTTTTGAGCATTGGATCATCGCTATAATGGGTAGATGATGGATCGTCTACCATCACATACATATAAGGAACATTTTTTTCGTGTTTGAACTGGACTGTAAATTACTCAGTATCTTTTTTTACGTTTATAAGTTTAAAAGTGTGTCACTGGCGGCTGATCATTTAGAAATGAGTCAACCGACGGTGAGTAACATTCTGAATAAAATTCGCCAACATTATAATGATCCGCTATTTTTACGGATTGGCAATGAAATGGTGCCGACTGAGCTGTCGAAACAATTATTTCCATTGGTCAGTGAGGCTTTAAACAAGGTTGAAATCATCAATAACTTTACGATTGATTTTGACCAAGCCACTTCGCAGCAACAGTTTAGTTTGGCCATGACCGATGTTTCGCATTTGGTGTTGTTGCCGAAAATTTCGCAATACTTAAAGAAACATGCGCCGCATATTCGTTTGAATATCCGTCCGATCACCTCTGAAACCAGTTATCAAATGGCAAATGGTGAGATTGATTTGGCGCTGGGTTTTTTACCACAATTGGAAAATGGCTTTTATCAACAGCAACTGTTTGAGCAGTATTATGTGGTGATTGCCGCCAAAGATCATCCGCGTTTGACAGGTGACTGTATCAGCACAGCGCAGTACTTGGCTGAGTCACATATCGATATTGATGCAGGCATGGGACATTACCATATTGAAAACGAACTGCTCAATTTAGAACTAAAACGTGACATTTTAATGCGTTTACCGAGCTATTTAGGGGTAGGCTTGGTGGTACAAGAAACCGACGCGATTGCGACAGTCCCGTATTATTTAAGTGAAGTGCTGCTTTCACGTGGCAATTTAAAAATCTTTAATGCACCAATTGCCTTCCCAAGTTATGGGGTGAAGCAGTATTGGCATATGTCTTGTCATCACAAAACCAGTCATCAGTGGCTGCGTCACATGTTCCATGAAATTTTAATGAAGTAATTCTTAAAGTTTGATGCTTTTTAGTGCGCATAGCAAAAATATGCGTGCTTGAAATCTAAAGTGCCCATTTATTGCTCATAAATAGTATTACGAAGTTTAAAAATCGTAATACTAAATTGGCACAGCCTTTGCATCATCTAATCTGAAAGAGTGATCTAGGGTTCCGATACATATCTATTTTATGTATGTCTGCGACCGAGAGTTCACGGTTCGAAAGAGCTACACGGAGGGATAAAAGCCCGGGAGGTAAACAGTTACGATTTAGGCAGAAGCGCATGAGCACAATAACTTATCACGACGATAACGCACTATGGACTGAACTTTTACCGGGTGGGCATCACTGGTCTGGACGTATTCAACGCGGCACAGTCTTACAGTTTAAAGCCTTGGGGGCACAAGCCAACGTTTCTCTTTTCTGTGTCAACAGCGAAAATAAGCTCGAACGTTTTAATATGCCAGATAGCCTAAAGGCACAACATACGGCATTTCTAAGTACAGGGCATGTGTTGTATTCGGACTTAGGTCGGGTTATGGCTTCAATTGTTCACGATGATCATGGTTGGAATGATGCCTTATGTGGTCCGAGTCGCACAGAACAGATCCAAAAACAATTCGGCACTCAAACTTTTCAAGATACGCGAAATGAGATGTTTCGAAGTGGACGCGACAGCCTGTTACTTGAAATGACCAAGTTCTCATTAGGTCAAGCCGACCTGTCAGCTACGGTCAACCTATTCTCTAAAGTTCGCCCTGATGATGCAGGCAACTTATCTTATATCGATGTCGATAATACCCATCAAACTATTGAACTGCGTTTTGAGATGGACTGTCTGGTGTTCTTATCTGCTGCGCCACATGGTTTGAGCCAAGCAGCAAAGTATCAGCCTGCCGATATTAAAATGCGCTTATTCAAAGCCTCCGCTTTAGCAACACACGATATTTGTCGTGATTCATGCCCACAAAACCAACGCGGTTTTCAAAACAACGCACGTTATTACGCATTTGATGCTGCTT
Source organism: Acinetobacter sp. SwsAc2 (assembly GCF_013391465.1). Classification (NCBI taxonomy): domain Bacteria; kingdom Pseudomonadati; phylum Pseudomonadota; class Gammaproteobacteria; order Moraxellales; family Moraxellaceae; genus Acinetobacter; species Acinetobacter sp. SwsAc2. The sequence goes on from NZ_JACBEZ010000017.1 coordinate 30,145, forward strand.
AAGCCCGAGGAGAATACATATGACCAGTTTACAAGCATTTGATCAAACCGTTTTAAATGAAGTCTGTCCAGCGGGTGAGGCATGGATGTGTGAAGTCCAGAAAGGGCAGTATTTCCGCATTATTGACCTCGAAGGCAACCAAGCAGTCGATACTTTATTGATTTCTGCGAGCAATCCTGAAGAACGTTACAGCGCAACCGATACTCTAGCCATTAATCAGCAGATTTATCTAGAAAAAGGCACAGCTCTATATACCAACTATGGCAACAAAATCGCCACGATCCATGATGATAACTGTGGTCGCCATGACACCTTAGGCGGTGCTTGTTCATGTGAAAGTAACACCGTACGTTATGCACACGACACATTTCCGATGCACAGTTGCCGTAATAACTTTATGACAGCTTTAGCTTTGCACCCAATCGCGAAAAAGCATGGACTAAATGTTCGTCATATTGGGCCGAATATTAACTTCTTTATGAATGTTCCCGTGAGCAGTGATGGGCATCTCAAGTTTGACGATGGAATATCGGCGCCGGGTAAATATGTTGAAATTCAAGCAGAGATGGATCTCATCGTGCTGATTTCTAACTGCCCACAGCTGAACAACCCCTGTAATGCCTATAACCCGACCCAAATTCAACTGATTGTACGTGAAGGCAAGGAGTAAGCAGCATGTTTAAAAAAGTTCTCATCGCCAACCGTGGGGCAATTGCCTGCCGAGTAATTCGTACATTAAAGAATTTAGGCATTCAGTCTGTTGCGGTGTATTCAGAAGCAGACCGTGATTCCTTACATGTAACGTTAGCCGATGAAGCGGTATTTATTGGTGATAGTCCAGCCAGCCAAAGTTATCTAAATATTGAAAAAATTTTACAGGTCGCGAAAGAAACGGGTGCTGAAGCCATTCATCCAGGCTATGGTTTCTTGTCTGAAAATGTGAAGTTTTGTGATTTGTGTGAGTCACAGGGCATTGTGTTTCTAGGGCCGAATTCAGCGCAAATGCGGAGTTTTGGCTTAAAGCATACTGCGCGTGAACTAGCCATTCAGGCGAACGTGCCATTGTTACCGGGGAGCCAACTTTTAGCAGATGAAGCGGAAGCACTGGTAGAGGCGAATCGTATCGGTTATCCCTTGATGCTGAAAAGTACCGCAGGTGGTGGCGGTATTGGTATGCGATTGGTGTGGAATGAAGCAGAGCTTAAAGATGCTTATGCAACGGTATCTTATTTGGCACAAGCGAACTTTAAAGATGCAGGTTTGTATTTAGAAAAGTTTGTGGAAAATGCGCGTCATATTGAAGTCCAAATTTTTGGTGATGGCCAAGGTTTGGTTCTGGCTTTGGGAGAGCGGGACTGTTCAGTACAGCGCCGTAACCAGAAAGTAATCGAGGAGACTCCAGCACCACATTTAAATGCTGAACAACGTACTTATATTCAGGGTATTGCGGTTCAACTGATGCAGTCAGTAAATTACCGTTCGGCAGGTACGGTTGAATTTGTGATGGATACTGACACCCAGCAATTCTATTTCTTAGAGGTGAATACACGTCTACAAGTTGAACATGGCGTGACTGAACAAGTGTTTGGTGTAGACCTTGTGGAATGGATGGTTACTTTAGGTAGCGGTGACTGGACTGCGCCAACAGATACACTTGCACCTAAAGGCCATTCGATCCAAGTCCGTTTATATGCTGAAGATCCAATTAAGAATTTTCAACCCAGTGCTGGGTTATTGACTTATGTCGAGTTTGATCCGCAAGCGCGTAATGAAACATGGGTAGAAACAGGTTCAAACGTGTCTTCCTTTTATGATCCAATGATTGCCAAAATCATTGTGACTCACGAAAACCGTGAAAGTGCAATTCAGGCCATGAGCGATACTTTGGCAAAAACCTCAGTGGCAGGAATTGAAACCAATCTTGAGTATTTACAAAATATTATTGACTGTGAAGTGTTTAAAGCAGGGACACAGACTACACGTTTCTTAAATACTTTTGAGTGGAAAACCCAAAAAGTTGAGGTATTACAGTCTGGTATTCAAACGTCAATACAAGACGTCAATGGTCGTTTGGGGTACTGGGATGTTGGAGTGCCACCATCAGGTGCGATTGATCCACTATCGTTAAATGTTGCTAATCAACTATTGGGAAATCCATTTAATACCGCAGGGCTCGAATGTACATTACAAGGCCCAACTTTAAAATTCCATTGTGACAGCCAAATCGTGATTACGGGTGGCGACATGCTTGCGACATTGGATGGTGTCGACGTTGCCATGTGGCAGACCCTTAATGTTAAAAAAGGGCAAATTCTTAAAACAGGTAAAATCACCACAGGTTGTCGCAGTTATATTGGTATTAAAGGCGGATTCAATGTACCTGCCTATTTAGGCTCGCAAGCGACTTTTACTTTAGGTCAGTTTGGTGGTCATGCAGGACGGAATTTACTCATTGGAGATATGTTGCCCATTACGGCTTATACTTCAGTAGAAACCGTTGCACTTGGTGCAGCGCAGGTGCCGAGCTTTAGCCAGACTTGGCAAATTGCAGTGATGTATGGACCACATGGAGCGCCCGACTTTTTCACCAAACGCGATATTGAGCGCTTCTTTGAGCAAGAATTTGAAATTCACTTTAACTCAAGTCGTACAGGCATTCGTTTAGTCGGTGAAAAACCTGAATGGGCACGTACCGATGGTGGTGAGGCAGGACTACATCCTTCGAATATTCATGATAATGCTTATGCCATTGGCGCGATTGATTTCACTGGAGATATGCCAATTATTTTAGGGCCTGATGGTCCAAGCTTAGGCGGTTTTGTTTGTCCTGCGGTGGTGGTCAGCTCAGAACTATGGAAAATTGGTCAGCTCAAAGCGGGTGATAAAGTTAAATTTATCCCAATTTCTTATGATCAAGCACAAGTATTGAATCAAAAATATAGCGCAGCGTTAACCGCAGATACGACTGAAAATGTAGAATTTTCTCCAAGCTTTCATGCTGAAATGGAAACCCTCTCAGATGCAGTTTTAGCGGCCCAAAAAGGTGAGAACGTTAGACCTGATGTGATTTATCGTCCCGCAGGGAACAGTTATTTACTGGTTGAATATGGAGAGTTGGTTCTAGACCTCAATTTACGTTTCCGTATTCATGCTTTAATGCAATGGGTCAAAGATCAAAGTATAGAAGGGATTATAGACTTAACACCGGGTATTCGTTCGCTGCAAATTCATTTTGATTCATTGGTGCTAGATCAAAAACATTTATTGGACCTTTTACAGCATGCAGAAAGTGAATTGCCTGATGTGACCGCAATGGAAGTCCCGTCGCGCACAGTCTATTTGCCTTTGGCTTGGGAAGATTCGCAAACTCAGTTGGCGACTGAACGTTATATGCAAACAGTACGTCCAGATGCGCCGTGGTGTCCTGACAATGTTGAGTTTATTCGTCGTATCAATGGGCTAGACTCAAAGCAAGCAGTGAAGGATATCGTATTCAGCACCAATTATTTGGTGATGGGCTTGGGAGATGTGTACTTGGGGGCACCTGTGGCAACGCCGCTGGACCCACGTCATCGTTTAGTGACTACTAAATATAATCCTGCACGTACATGGACGCCTGAAAATGCAGTCGGTATTGGTGGCGCATATATGTGTGTTTATGGTATGGAAGGCCCGGGCGGTTATCAGTTTGTTGGGCGTACAACCCAAATGTGGAGTCGTTACCGCAAAAATCCAGACTTTGAACAAGGAAAACCATGGCTACTGCGCTTCTTTGATCAAATTAAATTTTATGAAGTGTCTGAAACAGAACTGATGCAAATGCGGGAAGACTTTAAAGCGGGGCGCTTAAAGCTTCACGTAGAAGATGGGGTTTTAAACCTAAAAGAATATAATGACTTCCTCATTGAAAATGCGGCATCCATTTCGAGTTTTAAAGCGGTACAGCAAGCGAACTTTGAAGAGGAACGCCGTCGCTGGCATGAGGCTGGTTTGGCTGAACATGTTTCTGAAAGCCTAGATGCTGTTTTAGATGACAGTGAAATTCAAATTCCTGAAGGTGGTTGTGCAGTAGAGTCGCATATGCCGGGTTCTATTTGGAAAATTGAATGTACCTCTGGAGACATTGTGGAAGAAGGGGCAACTTTGGCCGTGATTGAAGCCATGAAAATTGAAATTCCCATTATTGCACCTGAGCGGATGAAGGTTGAAGCCATTACCATTGCAAAAGGGCAAACGGTAAAAACAGGTCAGGTGCTGTTTACACTGGCACCTGTAGCCTAAACTCAAATATCAAGAAATACAAAAAAGACTGCTTAAGCGGTCTTTTTTCGATTCTGAAAGGAGAATTTATCTAGTACTGACAATAAATCGTTTTGTTAAATTAAGATTGCAACCCATAACAAAAAATAGATTGTTATGAAATGGTTATAAAATGATGTTTTGAATCAAAATATGCTAATTTAGTGAGACGCTTAAAAACATTATGGCTTGTATGAAAAAAACATTACTCGGCATGTTATTCATGTTAACTTCATCAGTGCTTATGGCAAATACACCAAGTCAGGCTGAGGATACTCAAGCATCAAATCAAAATAATATTCGTGTAACGACTCGCCCTGAAATTGTGGGCTTATGGGGAATGGAAATTCCAAATAATCGTAAATGCGTTGAATACTATAATTTTAAAAGTAATAGTGATGTTGTGATTAAAAGTGGGGAAGAATGGTCCACGGGAATTTATGATTACCAGCCATCTACCGATAAAAATGTACAACTGCCTGCTTTGATTTTACAGGTCAAATTTGACAATAACCAAGTGGATTGTTCTGGGTCTCAAGAAGATCAGACTGGTGAAATGTCTCAGTATTTTGTGAAATGGCAAAGTCCATCGACCATTAATTTTTGTGCCAATGATAAAGCACAACAATGTTTTGCAACACTACGTCGTGTGCTGCCTTAATTAATTCTTTTATAAATAAAAAACCGCGATTTATCGCGGTTTTTTATTTAAGAATCAAGACAATTATTTATCTTGATTTCCTTCAATTTGCTTTAACAAATGCTTTTCAAGGTAGTGAATATCCATTGCTTGTTCACAGAATTTTTCATCTTGAAGAATCAAATCTTTATGCAATGGAATATTGGTTTTAATACCGGTCAGAATCATTTCATCAAGCGCTTGACGCATGCGAGCAAGTGATGTTTTACGATCCTTACCGTGTGCGATCAGCTTCGCAATCATCGAGTCATAGTATGGCGGAATGCTATAGCCTTGATAGATATGTGAATCAAGACGAATACCTGCACCACCTGGCACATAAAAATTCTCAATTTTACCTGGTGATGGTAAGAAGGTCGTTGGATCTTCAGCATTGATACGGCATTCAATCGCATGACCTTTGACTTCAACTTGATCTTGTTCAATTTCAAGACCTAAGCCACCAGCAATGCGGAGCTGTTGTTCAATAATGTCAATACCTGTCACCATTTCAGTTACAGGGTGTTCAACTTGAACACGTGTATTCATCTCAATAAAGAAGAATTCACCATCTTCAAACAAAAACTCGAATGTACCTGCACCACGGTACTGCATTAATTTACAAGCATTTACGCAAGCTTCTAAAATGTCAGCACGTGCTTGTTCAGGTAAGTTTGGCGCAGGCGCTTCTTCTAACACTTTTTGATGGCGACGCTGTAAAGAGCAGTCGCGGTCATAGAGATGAATCGCATGGCCATTACCGTCAGCAAGAACTTGAACTTCAACGTGACGAGGTGTTTGTAGAAAACGTTCCATATACACCGTGTCATCGCCAAACCACATTTCAGCATCACGCTGTGCGGCTTGAACGGATTCAAGCAGGGTGTCGACACGTTCTACAATACGCATACCACGACCACCACCACCAGAGGCAGCTTTCACGATCAATGGGAAACCAATTTCTTTAGCTTCAGCCAGTGCATTTTGCGGTGTAACCGCATTTGCAGAACCCGGTACAGTTGGAACACCTGCTTTACGCATTGCAGTAATCGCAGAAACTTTGTTACCCATCAAACGGATGTGTTCAGGGCGTGGTCCAATAAAAATAAAACCTGAGTTTTCTACAATTTCAGCAAATTCAGCATTTTCTGATAAGAAGCCATAACCTGGGTGAATGGCATCTGCACCTGAAATTTCAGCCGCTGTAATAATGGCAGGAATGTTCAAGTAGCTTTCACTGCTCGCACCCGGTCCAATACATACTGCTTCGTCTACAAAACGTAGGTGCATTAAGTCTTTGTCGGCATCTGAATAGATTCCTACAGTCTTAATCCCTAAAGTTTTGCAGGCACGGGTGATGCGCAGGGCAATTTCACCACGGTTTGCAATTAAAACTTTTTGCAACATTATAAGTCCCCGTCTATTACGCGCGGTAGCGGAATAATGGTTGACCGAATTGGATCACTTCGCCGTTTTTCACTAAAATTTCTTCAACCACGCCGCTTTGCGTTGCTTCAATCGGGTTCATGATTTTCATTGCTTCGATAATACCAAGTGTTTCACCAGCAGTGATGGTTTGACCGACTTTAACAAATGGCGCTTCACCTGGGCTTGGAGCCGCGTAGAACACACCAACCATTGGAGAAGTTTCTACAGCACCACGTGGTGCTTTAGCCGCTGGAGCTTGAGCAACAGGAGCTGCCATAGCAACAGGAGCACCAGCTGCAACAACTGGACTACGACGAGTCAGTGCAATCGATTGATCGCCTTCTTTAACTTCAATCGCTTGTAAGTCAGATTCAATCATCAGGTCGATGAGTTTCTTGATTTTACGAATATCCATGTGACAGTATTCCTAATTATGATTGCGTAGAGGGTTGAATTTTAGTGAGAGCGTAATTGAGCGCAGCGCTATAACCTTGAGCACCTAAGCCACAAATAACGCCAACGGCTTTATCTGATAAATATGAATGATGTCTAAACGCTTCGCGCGCATGAACATTTGATAAATGAACTTCAATAAATGGGATGGCTACACCAAGCAGGGCATCACGTAGAGCAACAGAGGTATGCGTGAGTGCAGCAGGGTTAATAATAATAAATTGGACGCCATCCGCTTGGGCTTGATGAATACGGTCAACAATGGCACCTTCCCAATTACTTTGGAAAGTGTCGAGAGAAATTGAAGCATTTTCAGCTTGTGCAATGAGTTGCTGATTGATGTCGTTCAGCGTTAGAGAACCATATACTTCTGGTTCGCGCTTTCCTAGCAAATTTAGATTCGGTCCATGAATAACCAAAATGGTCGAACTCATTTAGCTTGCTCCATTTATAAGTTGCAATATATCTTTGCAAGATGGCTGCAAAGTTTGCGTATTATGGCATAAAGTTCTACATTTTTTTTATAGTTTGTTTGAATTGACGTAGATGCTTAGTGCCAAACTTCGGCAATATAATGTAAATTTTGCAAGGAATTGGCAATGTTAAAAGATTACAAATTTTCGGATTATTACTCTTTTTTACATTGTAAGCCAAATTGACTAAAAGCAGCAGATTTGTTTTCGTTTTATGCCACAGGTACAACTCAAGTCTTGAAAAGAGGGCAACTCAGACTTCTTAGTCGGTAGCTCACGCTACATCAGATCTAGATCAATTCTTATATGACTAAACTGTATATCAAAATAAAACTAAAGTCTGATATGGTTTGTATATGTGCATTATCTGATCAATTTATTCCAGCTCTTTTGGCTGGCTGGACGACCATGATCAATACAGCTTCTCAGCTTTATTGGATCAATATTGAACTTGAAAAATATCACTTTCATCAATTAAAACATCAACTTGTTACGTTGAAATGTATATAGACATTTTTGTCTGTTGTTAAGGTCTATTTAGCTGATGCCATGATCTTTTAGAAAAAAACTGAAAAACTTGAAACAGTAAAAGGAAAATTCAGGTTTCTAACGGTGTTTTTCAGCATCCTCTTCACTGAAAAATTTTGCCGTTAAATAAGCAAAAAACTGTAGAAAAATTGCTGAGTAGTGGAATGTACTGAAAAAATATCCTCTTGTTGAGTATTGGCTTTTGCTGTGCGAGAAAATTTATAAAACAAAACGATTGGCTATTTTGCTCATTTTAACTGGGTAGATGTGGCTATACATGATGGGATCTAGTGAGTTTAGGATTGGCAATAAGTGAAATTCTGAAGATATGATTTTGAAATCATAATAATTTCAGTTTGTTTTATATACAATTTTTGAGTTTTGATGATTTTAAGAGGAAAAATAGAATGAACCAAAGCCAGCATATTTTTAATAATGAGTTTTAAGCATTCCTATCGCTTTCTTTAGATAGGTACGAAAAAAACAGCCCATGTAGGGCTGTTTTGAGTTCAGACCTAGATCATTAAGCAATAAAGTCTAAGATGGCCTGATTGAAGGCTTTGGGCTGTTCGATATTTGAAATATGAGAGGCATCGATTTCAAATAGGGCACTACTTCGGATGTGATTCACCATGTACTGTGCATCTGAGACTGTTGTTACGGGGTCTTTACGCCCTGCAATAACAAGTAAAGGCACGTAAATACTTTCGAGTTTTTCACGTAAATCCGCTTTAGCCAAAGCTTCACAACAACTCGCATAACCTTCTGGGCTGCCAGCACCTAAGTCGTTTGAAAGCGCTGCTACAGTTGCTGCGTTGCTTTGGATAAAGGGTTCGGTAAACCAACGGCTCGCAGCCGTTGATGCAATGGGTTCTAAACCTTGGGTGCGTACTAATGATGCGCGATCATTCCATGCCTGTTCATTGCCAATTTTGGCAGAGGTATTACATACAATGGCACGGTGAAAACGTTCAGGTTTATGAATGACTAACCACTGACCTGTAAGTCCGCCCATTGAGATACCGCAAAAAATGGCTTTCTCAATGTTTAAATGATCCAGTAAATGGATCAGGTCTAGACCAAGTTGTTCAATATCATAAGGCCCTTGAGGCGCAGAAGACCGGCCATGCCCGCGAGTGTCATAGCAAATCACAAAATAATTTTTCTGGAAAAAAGTAATTTGTGGTTTCCACATGTTGAAGTTCGTGCCTAGCGAGTTTGAAAAAACGATCGCGGGATTTTTTGGGTCACCAAAAGTTTGATAGTGAATTTCGGCATTATTTGAAGTAAAACTTGGCATATGCTTTTCCTTAATTCATTAAAAATTTTGAGTGTTTCCACTGTTGTTATCAGCAAAAAGTGTTATGAGCAAAAACACCACGTCAGATCAGAAGAAGGGTTAAACCCGCTGAATAATCATGGCAATGCCTTGACCAACACCAATACACATTGAACACAGGGCATAAGTGCCACCGGTTTGTTCCAATTGATTCAATGCAGTTGTCACCAAACGTGCCCCTGAAGCACCGAGTGGATGACCAATCGCAATCGCACCACCATTCGGATTCACTTGTGTGGTGTCATCCGCTAGACCTAGGTCACGTGTAACGGCCAGTGCTTGTGCCGCAAAAGCTTCATTCAGTTCAATCACATCCATCTCCTCGATTGTGAGATTGGCTTGTTTGAGTAACTTTTTGATGGCAGGTGCTGGTGCAAAGCCCATGATGCGCGGTTCTACACCCACTGCTGTTGAAGCAATGATTTTGGCACGCGGTTTAAGCTGGTACACTTGAATCGCTTGTTCTGAAGCAATCAGTACAGCAGCCGCACCGTCATTGATGCCTGATGCGTTTCCTGCAGTGACGGTGCCTTCTGCTGTCACGACTGGCTTCAGTTTTGCCAAAGCTTCCAAGGTGGTTGATGCACGTGGATGTTCATCCGTGTCGACCACAATCGGATCACCCTTACGCTGTGGAATATTCACAGGGATGATCTCATGCGTAAAAAAGCCTTGAGCTTGCGCGGTTGCGGTGCGCTGTTGACTCGCCAAGGCAAACTGGTCTTGATCGGCTCGATCAATATTAAATTGTTGTGCCACGTTCTCCGCGGTTTGCGGCATGGTCTCTACACCATACATCGCTTTGAGCTTAGGATTAATAAAACGCCAGCCCATAGTGGTGTCTTCAATCTTCTGGCTACGGCCATAAGCGGTTTCTGATTTACCCATGACAAAAGGTGCACGAGACATACTTTCGACGCCACCTGCGATGATTAAATCTGCTTCGCCGGCTTTAATTGCACGGGCTGCCATCGCAATGGCATCTAGGGATGAACCACATAAACGGTTTACGGTCGTGGCTGGGACTTCAACTGGTAAACCTGCCAACAATGCTGACATACGTCCGACATTACGGTTGTCTTCACCCGCTTGGTTGGCACAGCCGTAAATCACGTCATCGACTTGGCTCCAATCTACGCTTGGATTACGTTGTATTAAGGCTTGAATCGGCACTGCGCCCAAGTCATCGGCACGCACTGGAGCGAGTCCACCTGCATAACGGCCGAATGGGGTACGGATGGCATCGATGATATAAGCATTTTTCATTTTTAATCTTGTCCTTTAAAACGGGACTCTGCTGACAGATCAACTGTATCTAGTCACGACGGAGTCTTACCGTGTTCAGTCAAATAGAAGTAGCTCGTTCTCGTCACTTTTTTAAAAAAGTGACCAAAAACGTTGTCATCAACAAAACCTGTTCACTCACAGCAATTTTCCACTGCTGTTGCAAAAACAATACTTTTAAAGCGCTCGACAGGTTGTTGATGACTATAAGCTCTAGCAAATTTTTCTGAAATTTACAGTGTCGCATCCACTAAAGTTGCACCGGTCATTGCCTGCAATTCTGCAAAGCTTAAGCCGTGGACTTTCTCAATCACTTTTAAACCGTCTGCGGTGACATCAATCACACACAAGTCGGTGTAGATGCGATCAACACATTTCAAACCTGTTGCTGGGTAGCTCAGTTCAGCCACAATCTTTGGTTCACCTTGTTTGGTCACATGGTCGGTGGTGATAAACACTTTCTTGGCACCAACGGCTAAGTCCATCGCACCACCGACAGCGGGAATCGCATCAGGCGCACCTGTATGCCAATTGGCCAAGTCACCATTGGCTGCCACTTGGAAGGCACCTAATACTGCGATATCTAAGTGACCACCACGCATCATGGCAAAAGAATCCCCATGATGGAAAAAGGCACCACCTTGCAGCATGGTCACATATTCTTTACCTGCATTGATCAGTTCAGGGTCTTCTTGACCTTTTTCAGGTGGTGGACCAAAAGCCAATAAGCCATTTTCAGAATGTAAGAACACGTCTTTGTCACTTGGCAGGTAACTGGCAATCTTGGTCGGTAAACCGATGCCTAAATTGACATAAGCACCATCTGGAATATCTTGTGCGACACGTTCTGCAATTTGGTTACGGCTGAGTTTTTGATAGCTCATGATATTCTCCCGATTACACAGCAACAGGTTCAGGTTGAACCTGTACCACGTGTTGAACAAAAATACCTGCGGTGATGATGTGTTCAGGGTCTAATTCACCCAAGTCCACCACTTCAGACACTTGTGCAATGGTTACACCTGCGGCCATGGCCATAATCGGGCCGAAGTTACGTGCCGATTTGCGGTAGACCAAGTTACCCCAACGGTCGCCTTGTTGTGCTTTAATCAAAGCGAAGTCGGCTTTGATTGGATATTCCAACACATAATCTTTCCCGTCGATGTGACGGGTTTCTTTGCCTTCAGCCAATAAGGTACCGTAGCCAGTGGGGGTAAACACTGCACCAAGTCCCATACCTGCGGCTTGAATACGACAAGCCAAGTTGCCTTGAGGCACCAGTTCCAATTCGATTTTGCCTGCACGATAGAGTTCATCGAAGACCCAAGAGTCGGACTGACGCGGAAACGAACAGATGACTTTTTTCACAGCACCCGCTTTGAGTAGCTTGGCTAAACCATAGTCGCCATTACCAGCATTGTTGCTAACGATGGTGAGGTCTTTAATGCCGAGTTGAATTAAGCCATCGATCAGTTCAGCAGGTTGTCCTGCGGTACCAAAACCACCAATCATGATGGTGGAACCATCCTTTATTTGCGAAAGTGCTTCTGTTAAAGAAGCTGAACTTTTATCAATCATAATATTGTCCTAGGCACAGCGTACCTATTAACTTTTGGAACTTGGATTTGAGCTTGGAGTTGAAGCTAAAGCTGAAATATCAGGACTACGTTTACTTAAAATTAGATGCGCAGTTAAACCAATAACGATGCCCCAAAAAACGGAACTTAGACCTAAAAAGTGCATACCTGAAGCTGTAGCTAAAAAGGTAATGAGTGCGGAATCTCGTTGAGATTCATCTTTCATGGCTACAGCGATATTGGTTGAAATTGCACCTAATAAAGCCAAGCCAGCCAAAGCAGCAACAAGCTCTTTCGGTAGCAAGCTGAAGAGCAGAACGATACTGCCTGCAAACAAACCACCTAAAATATAGAAAATGCCGTTAGCAACGCCTGCGATATAACGCTTTTCTTTTAACTCATGCGCATCTTTGCCCATACACAGTGCAGCCGTAATTGACGCTAAAACAATGGTGATACCGCCGACACATGCAACAGCTAAAGACGCAATACTGGTGGTGGTGATAATCGGCTTGGCAGGCATGTCATAACCGCTCAGTTTCATGATGGCCATGCCCGGTAAAAACTGTCCTGTCAGGCTGACTAAAATCAAAGGCAGGGCAAGGTTTAAGGTTGAGTGCCAAGTCCATTCAGGGCTAATGAACTGAGGAATAGCAAGTTGGAAATCTAAACTCACCGCATTCATTTCACCAAGCCCAAAGCTCAAGGCCACACCTGAAAGCAGTACCCAAAGCATGCTATAACGCGGTGAAATTCGTTTTGCGACTAAAAAGACAAACAGCATGCTAAACACAATAATCGGCATGCTGTTAGTGGCACTAAATAGACCTAAACCAAACTGAAATAGAATACCTGCCATCATTCCAGCGGCTACTGACTGCGGAATCCATTTCAATAATTTATCGAAGTAACCACTGATCCCGATCAGAAAAATCACCACGGCTGAGGTAATATAAGCGGCTACAGCTTCATTCAGACTAATATTCGGGAACAGGGTGACCAATAAAGCCGTACCTGGCGCAGACCATGCGGTAATCACAGGGACTTTGAACTTAATGGAAAGAAAGATTCCTGCCACGGCTGCTCCAATAGAAATACCCCAAATCCATGAAATCATCATGGCCGGGGAAACCTGAGCTTGTTGCGCAGCCTGAAAGAAGATAATGAGTGGTCCTGAATAGGAAATCAGCACGGCCAAAAATCCTGCGACAGTGGCTGAAATAGACCAATCTTCTTTCAAAGTTTTAAACAGGGTAGCCATTCATTTGCCTCCATGCAGACATGATCCTGTATATAAAATAATGTAACAATCAATTAACCTTGATCGCCACCGCCGACAGGAACAACTGTACCTGTCATATATGACGAATCATCTGAAGCAAGGAATACAATCGCATTCACTTGTTCCTGAATCGTGCCATAACGGTTCATAAAACTACGATCAATAGTTTGATCGACCACTTGTTGCATCCACGACTTTTCATTTTCAGACAGTGGATTTGCATTACGTGGCACTTTACGCGGCGGCGCTTCGGTTCCACCTGTCGCAACTGCATTCACTCGGATCCCATCTTTGGCATGCTCAAAAGCAAGTGATGCAGTAAGGGCATTAACCCCACCTTTGGATGCCGAATAAGGCACACGGTTAATGCCACGAGTCGCTATAGAAGACACATTTACAATCGTACCTTTCTGATTTTTAATCATTTCAGGTAAAACAGCACGACAACACCACAGCGTTGGAAATAATGAACGATTTACTTCTTTGATGATTTCTTCTTCAGAAAACTCTTCAAAAGGTTTCATCCAAATTGCACCGCCGACGTTATTGATGAGCACATCGACACGGCCATAGACTTCAAGTGCTTTGTCTACAACACTTTGAGCACCTGCGAAGGTTTCAAGGTTGGTTTTGACTGTTATTGCATCGCCTTGATGTGCTTCAATTTCTGCTAATGTTTCATCGACATAGTCAGATAAGTCGGCTAAGACAACTTGCGCACCTTCATCCGCCACTTGGAGTGCAACACCGCGACCAATGCCTTGAGCGGCACCAGTCACAATCACGACTTTGTTTAAAAATCTTTGACGATCAGACATGATAAGTGGCCCCAATCAGTTTGCAGAGAATTTTTCAAACAGGAAGTTTGCAGGTTTTACACCTTCGCTATCTAACCAACCACGAACGGCATCAACCATAGGGACAGGACCACAAAGGTAGACATCAACATCACCGCCATTGAGCCATTCATTGTCAATGTGCCCAGTCACATAACCTTTACGCTCATGCGCAGAGTCTGGACTTGCAACCACAGTACGGTATTCAAACCATGGGAGTTTAGCTTGAAGTGCATCCAGTTGTTCTAAAGCAACTAAGTCGAAGTCATTGGTGACACCAAACACCAAACGAACAGGGTGTTCAGCGCCTTTTTCTTCTAAAATCTGTAGCATAGACATAAAAGGGGCAATACCTGTACCTCCCGCAAGCATGACAACAGGACGAACCACATTACGCAGGTAGAAGCTACCAAATGGACCTGTAAAGGTCATTTTGTCGCCAGTTTTGGCAGCACTACTTAAAAAGCTACTCATTTTGCCATTCGGCACATTACGTACCACAAAGCCAGTTAAACGGTTGCCCGGTTTCGAGCTAAATGAATAGGAACGAGTTTCTGCTGTCTCTGGAATTCCGACGTTGACATATTGACCAGCAAGGAAGTGAATGTCAGGTTGACCTTCATCAAGCTGAATATCAAAAGTAATGGTCGATTCTGATAAGTTTTCAACAGCGACTAAAGTGCCTTGATACTGATGAATTTCGGTTTTGCAGACTTCAGATGAAGCTTGAATTTGGAATACGGCATCCGAGCTTGGACGGCATTGGCAAGCCAAAATATAGCCTTGTTCCGCTTCTTCTGGTGTTAACGCATCTTCAATATACGTCTCTTCAGGCATGTCATAACTACCAGATTCGCAAAATGCACGGCAAGTCCCACATGCACCATCACGGCAGTCTAGCGGAATGTTAATTTTTTGGCGGTAAGCGGCATCTGATAAAGACTCACCTTGAGTCACGGTAATAAAACGCGTTACGCCATCTTCAAATTGAAGTGCAACATTGTGGTTTGACATGGCTGAATATCCTTTAAAAACGTTGAAACTTGGAACTTTCAGCCAAAACTCCATTTGGCTGAAAGCATACTAAGGATGTGTGGCTAAAACTTAGAGGTGATAAACATCAATCACTTGGTTGATGTAATCGTTTTTCAGTACCACGTATTTACTTAAAATTTGTGGTTTTTCACCTGAAAAGTCGATTTCATAACGCGACATACCAAAGTAGCTATAACTGGTTTTGTAGCGGAAGCTCAGCGTATTCCAGTTAAAACGGACGGTAACTTTGTCGCCATCACGCTCAATCACTTCGATATTGTTCACATTGTGACAAGTACGTGTGTCTGGCATGGTCGCAGAAGAGCGTTCAG
This sequence comes from Acinetobacter sp. SwsAc2, assembly GCF_013391465.1. Taxonomy (NCBI): domain Bacteria; kingdom Pseudomonadati; phylum Pseudomonadota; class Gammaproteobacteria; order Moraxellales; family Moraxellaceae; genus Acinetobacter; species Acinetobacter sp. SwsAc2. Next base: position 45,690 of record NZ_JACBEZ010000017.1, read on the forward strand.
TTTTAATCCGGAACACACGGTCTTCTAAACCTTGGCGGTCTGGGTAGTAAATCAGTGAAATTTCAGACTGCGGATCTGTAGTCAGGGTATCGTCGTCATCCCATGCAGGCATCCAAAATGATGCAGAAGGGGCATAACATGCAAGCCAATCATCCCATTGCTCATCATCTAAAAAACGCGCTTCTTGATATAGAAACTGACTGACTTGTTCGATACTAACGGTGTTGAGTGTTGTAGGAGCATTCATGCCACTTCTCCTTGTTCATTTGCAGTTTCAACAGCCAATGCCTTTTCATTGGCAATTGCAATTTTCATCATGTCTAACCAGTGTTGGTGCTGTGCAAGGTAGAGGCCTTCATCTTCAGTTTTCACACCTGAAAGTTTTGGTTTTAGATCAATTTCATTGGCAGCATCATCTGGGCCATGAATCCAATGTTTTGAACCGCGGCACATATCATTCCATTCCAGTTCAATGCCTGCGTAACCTGCTTGGCATGCACGGAATTCTTCTAAATCATCTGGTGTAGCCATACCTGAGGCATTGAAGAAGTCTTCATATTGGCGAATACGGCGTGTACGTGCTTCCGCGTTTTCGCCTACAGGGGCAATACAGTAAATCGTGACTTCAGTTTTATTGACTGAAATTGGGCGCAGTACACGAATTTGAGAACCGAATTGATCCATCAAATAGACATTTGGATAAAGACAAAGGTTGCGTGAGCGCTCAATCATCCACTTCGACATTGCTTCGCCAAATTTTTCAGAGTATTCGTTGGCTTTCGGGAAGTTTGGACGGTCTTCTGGGTTCGCCCATTGTGTCCAAAGTAGCATGTGACCATTGTCAAAACCGTATGAACCACCGCCTTGTTTACCCCAAGCGCCTGCGCTCATGGCACGGATGTTGTCACCCGCTTGTTTTTCTTTACGTTGTTGGGTGGTCGCTGCATAGTTCCAGTGCACCGCAGAAACGTGATAACCATCTGCACCATTTTCAGCAGTTAGTTTCCAGTTGCCTTCATAAGTGTAGGTAGATGCACCACGTAAAACTTCAAGACCTTGCTCAGACTGATCTACAATCATGTCAATGATTTTACTGGTTTCGCCTAAATACTCTTCTAAAGAGGGAACATCCGGATTTAAGCTACCGAACAAGAAACCTTTATAGTTGCCAAAACGTGCAACTTTTTTCAGATCATGTGAACCTTCATGGTTAAAACAGTCTGAATAACCTGCATCTGCTGGATCTTTAACTTTTAAAAGTTTGCCAGAGTTGTTAAATGTCCAACCGTGGAAAGGGCATGTATAGGTTGCTTTATTGCCACGTTTATTACGACAAAGCTGTGCACCACGGTGTGAACAGGCATTGATCATGGCATTGAGTTCACCATTACGGTTACGTGCAATCAGAATAGGCTGACGGCCAATATACGTCGTGTAATAGTCATTGTTATTTGGAATTTGGCTTTCATGTGCTAAGTAAACCCAGTTACCCTCGAAGATATACTTCATTTCTAGGTCAAAAAGGGCTTGATCAGTAAACACTGAACGATGAAGTTTGAATTCGCCTGTTTCAAAGTTGTCGACAAGTAATTCGTCGATACGATCGAGATGGCTAGTATTAATAACTGGGATACGTGGCATGTCCGTTCTCCGACTTTCCAAAAGTGAGGAAGTCCCCGAAATGCGACTTTGCAGTGGCTATTTCGGTTCCAAGGGTAATTAAGCGCTGGCGCGACGACGCTCAACTTCAGTTGATGGTGCAGCCGCTTGGTCTTTCACAAGTTCAACATTGAATTGAATGTGTTTGAATGGACCAGTTAAACCACGGCGCGCAATTTCGGCTTCATCGGTGATATCAACAGCGGTAGCCACTAAGCCTTCACGTGTTGCAAATGCAAAGTCATCCCACAGGTATTGGTCACCCTCAATGTTGAATTGGGTGGTTAACTTACGGTAGCCTGGCGCAGATACGAAGTAATGTACGTGCGAAGGGCGGTTACCGTGACGGCCTAACTTGTTCAATACAAATTGAGTTGTCCCTTCTGGTGGGCAACCATAACCAACAGGCATCGTGGTGAGAGCAACGTATTTACCATCTTGGTCACTCATGATTGAACGACGTAGATTGAAGTCTGATTGTGACTTATCGAAGAAAGAATAGTTGCCTAAGCTATTGGCATGCCAAACTTCAACTTTTGCACCTTCAATAATCTGACCATCAGTGTCAGTCACTGTCCCTTCAATAATTAAAGTCGGAATTTTGCCTTCTTCAGAACCATCATCCATACGTGCAAAACCAACCGATTCAGGTGCACCAGCTACGTATAAAGGACCCTCGATGGTACGTGGCGTTCCGCCTGTAATGCCTGCTTTGGCATCGGCTTCATCTGCACGTAAGTCGAGGTAATGCTCAAGACCAAGACCAGCCGCAAGTAAACCAAGTTCATTGGCTTGACCTGCATCCGTAAAGTATTCAAGACCTTTCCAAACTTCAGTTTGGCTCAAATCTAAGTCTTCAATCGCTTGGAATAAGTCACCCAATAGGCGAACCACAATTTGTTGAGTACGTGCGTCTACAGAACCGGTTGCTGTATCCACATTCATTGTTTTGACTAATGCATCAATCTGTTGACGATTCATACTATTGCTCCTTAAGTATGTTTGCTGTGTGGTGGCTAGCTTTATGAATAGGTTGAAAAGCTTAGCTGCCACGTTCCTTGTTAATTTCTTTCACTAGATCATTCATTAGGTTCCAGTGATTAAATTGCATAAAATCTTTTTTCAATTAACGATCATCTTCGCGAATAGACGATGGATGTCGGTTCAAAGGCATCACTTCAATGTTCATATACGGGTACAGGGGTAAACCTTGCAAAATGTTGTGTAGCTCTTCATTGCTGTCTACATCAAAAATGCTGATGTTTGAGTACTGACCTGTAATGCGCCAAATATGTCGCCATTTGCCTTGAGCTTGTAGCTCTTGCGAATATGCTTTTTCGACTGCTTTAATTTTACTGGCAGTTTCAGCAGCCATATCCAGTGGAATGTTTACATCCATACGTACGTGAAAAAGCATGTGTAACTCCTAAACGGTTAAGACGTCGCTTAAGCGCGGCGCAGCTGATCAATCTTGTTTTCATCCAACTCAATACCGAGTCCTTTGCCTTGAGGTAAGTGCAAAGCGAAGTCAGTGTATTGAAGTGGGGTTTTTAAAATATCTTGGGTTAAGAGCAGTGGGCCGAATAGCTCGGTGCCATAAGCTAAATTTTCAAAAGTCGAGAACAAATGTGCCGAAGCAATCGTGCCGACTGCACCTTCAAGCATGGTTCCGCCATACAAATCTATACCGGCTAAGTTGGCAATCTTCGCCACTTCATGACCTTCGATTAGTCCACCAGACTGAGCCACTTTCACTGCAAAAACAGAGGCCGCATTGGTTTTGGCTAAACGGTAGGCTGAGCTTGGTCCCATGAGCGATTCATCCGCCATGATGGCAAGATCAAAACGTCGTGTTAAACGCTGCATCGCATCAATGTTGTCGATCGCACACGGCTGCTCAATCAGGTCAACACCACCATTTTGTAGGAGTTGAATACCCTTAATCGCATCTAGCTCAGACCATGCACGGTTCACATCGACACGGATGGAAATGTCTGAACCCAGTGCTTGTTTAATCGCAAGAACATGTTCGACATCTTCTTCTACACGGCGTGAACCAATTTTAAGTTTGAAAATATTGTGGCGTTTTGCCTCAATCATTTTTCGGCCTTCAGCAATATCTTTTTCAGTGTCACCAGATGCCAATACCCAAAGTACAGGTAAGCTGTCACGTAAGCGGCCACCCAATACTTCAGAAAGGGGTAAATCTAAACGTTGCGCTTGGATGTCGAGTAGAGCCGTTTGAATTGCACATTTGGCAAAACGGTTACCATTAATATTTTTTTTCAAAGCACGCATGGTTTGTGCAATATTTTGAGCTTTAAGGGACTTCAATAAAGGTGCAAAATAAGTTTCAATATTGGTCTTAATACTTTCTGGGCTTTCTTCACCGTAGCCCAGTCCGCCAATTGTTGTCGCTTCACCCCAACCGACAAAGCCATCTTCAGTGCTGATTTTCACCAAGACAAGCGTTTGCGTTTGCATAGTCGCTACCGCCATTTTGTGTGGGCGAATAGTGGGGATTTCGACGAGTAAGGTTTCTATAGATTTATACATCTTAACTCTGCGCAGCCTTGCGTTGTGTACCTGATTTGATATACCTTAAAAGAATAAATATGAACTGTCGAAGATCAAATTAGCATTTTAATATATCTTAAAGGTATAAATAGTCATGGAATTGAGACACCTCCGCTACTATGTAGCTGTTGTAGAAGAGCAGAGTTTTACCAAAGCTGCTGAAAAATTATTCATTGCACAGCCTCCTTTAAGCCGCCAGATACAAAACCTGGAGGCTGAATTGGGGGTGCAATTATTTGAACGTGGCAGCCGTCCACTCAAAACCACGGAAGCAGGACAATTCTTCTATCAACACGCTGTTAAACTTTTGTCTAATGCCGAAGAAGTCAAAGCCATGACACAACGTGTAGGCTTGGTTGAAAAAACGGTGACTATGGGCTTTGTGGGTTCATTGTTATATGGTTTATTGCCTAAAATTGTGTATTTATTTCGGCAGCAACAACCGCATTTAAAAATCGAATTGATCGAAATGAGTACCAAGGATCAAATTCAGGCCTTAAAAGAAGGGCGGATTGATGTTGGTTTTGGACGCTTACGTATTTCAGATCCTGCTGTGCGTCGGGTTTTACTGCGTGAAGAACCGCTGATGTTGGCGGCACATTCTAGTCATCCTTTGACGGCGCAAAAACAAGGTGTGTATCTGTCGGACTTGGTCGATCAAAACTTATTTCTTTATCCAAGTCATCCCAAGCCAAACTTTTCTACCCAAGTCCAAGGGCTGTTTTCAGAATATGGACTGGAACCCAAACATTTAAAAGAAGTCCGTGAAATACAGTTGGCACTAGGGTTAGTTGCAGCCGGAGAAGGAATTTGTGTGGTTCCAGAAAGTGCACGAACCATTCAACTGCCGCATTTGAACTATATTCCAATCTTAGATGATGCAGCGACTAGCCCCATTTTTCTCGCCATTCGTTCCATGGATGAAAGCGAGGACATTCGTTCGTTATTTGATTGTATTTATCAGGTCTATGACCTTGAAGCGATCAAATATGACCGCGCATTTATCTAAACTTGGGAATTTAAATTTCACAATACTTTTAAAGTCTACATTTTAAAACGAACCCTTTCAGCCATCCTTAGGGGATGGCTTTTTTTATAGTCATTTTCACTTGGTTTTGCTTATTTTCTGTCTCCCACTTAAAACATTAGTTATATAACCTATTTATTTAAAACAATAAAAACCTTAACCGACCTTAAAGGTATAAATATAGAGTTATTCGGTTTTGGACAAGAAAGCTACTTTTGCTGCAATGTGCACAGCAACAAACATTCGCAAGCAGGAGGCTTAAAGTGAATACAAATCCAGTTAACATCAACACGGTGGTCGATGAAGCCAAATTTACGCCCTTTCATTGGAGTGTACTCATTTGGTGTCTACTGATTATTATTTTTGACGGTTATGATTTAGTCATCTATGGCGTGGCATTGCCACTTCTGATGCAAGAGTGGGGACTCAGTGCAGTACAAGCAGGTTTACTTGCGAGTACAGCCTTGTTTGGCATGATGTTCGGTGCGATGAGTTTTGGTACGTTGTCTGACAAATTGGGCCGTAAAAAGACCATTATGATTTGTGTGGCTATTTTTAGTGGCTTCACCTTTCTAGGCGCATTTGCAAGTAATCCTATTGAGTTTGGTATTTTACGTTTTCTTGCGGGACTTGGTATTGGTGGGGTGATGCCAAACGTGGTCGCACTCATGACTGAATATGCTCCGAAGCGTATTCGTAGCACACTCGTTGCGGTTATGTTCAGTGGCTATGCTATTGGCGGCATGACGTCAGCTTTACTGGGTGCATGGTTGGTAACAGACTATGGTTGGAAAATCATGTTCTATATCGCCATCATTCCATTTCTGGCTTTGCCGATTCTTTGGAAGTTTCTACCTGAGTCTTTAATGTTCCTGACTAAAAAGGGTGAAACTGAAAAAGTCCGTGAAATTGTGCAAAAAATTGCACCGGAGCAAGCGATTCAGCCAGAAACGACATTTAAGCTCAACGAACCTGTTGCTGGTGATGACGCTCCATTAAAGGCATTGTTCCAACAAGGCCGTACCTTTAGCACCATGATGTTTTGGGTGGCATTCTTTATGTGCTTACTCATGGTCTATGCGCTTGGAAGCTGGTTACCAAAACTAATGATTCAAGCAGGCTATTCGCTTGGTGCAAGTATGATTTTCTTATTTGCTTTAAATATTGGCGGTATGGTTGGAGCGATTGGCGGTGGTGCGCTCGCAGACCGTTTCCACTTAAAACCAGTTTTGACAACCATGTTCACCTTGGGTGCTATTGCGCTGATTCTACTCGGTTTCAACAGTCCACAAATGGTGCTGTACGGTTTAATTGCGATTGCAGGCGCAGCAACCATTGGTTCACAAATTCTACTGTATACCTTTGTCGCACAGTTCTATCCAACTGCTGTGCGCTCTACAGGTATGGGCTGGGCTTCAGGCATAGGACGCATTGGCGCAATTGTTGGACCTGTACTGACAGGTGCATTGTTAACTTTTGAGTTGCCACATCAAATGAATTTTCTCGTGATTGCGATACCTGGGGTGATTGCGGCTTTGGCCGTGTTTATGGTCAACTTAAAAGTATCTGTAGATGGTGAAAAAACCAAATCAAAACAAGTGTTTGATGCAGTTAAATCCACAGCCAATTAAAGAATACCGAACCCATGAGTCTAGTGCATTAGTAGTAGGCTCATTTCAAAAACTGTATGAACTGTTAAAATCAATTTGCTTTTTATAAGTTGTTTTTTAACGCGATTTTTAATGCAATAAAAAGTTTCATTTTAAAGTATTAAAAGAAATGCATTGCGTTAGAAAACAGCGATGAAAAATAGAGCTAAATATTAAAGAGTAAAAGTCAGGACAGACTTAAATACACAGGACCCGTGTTAAATGAAACAATTTAAGAAGAACGTTTTAGTTGTCACTTTATCGATGTTAAGCAGTGCAGCATTACATGCACAAAGCAATACGACGACAGAGATTGAGCAACTTAGAAATGAAATTAATGCGTTAAAACAAATGCTTCAACAGAATACTCAGCAACAACAGCAGCAAGCTGTTCAATTGAGCGCTGTTGAACGTCAAGTGTTGACGACGCCAAAAACGGTTGAAAAAACGGGTTTAGGTTTGACCAAAGGTGGGGCAGAGTTCAACTTATACGGTAATGTTCGCGCGGACGCATCGTATCAGGCCGAAGGTGGCTCTCGTGATATGCCCTATAACCAAATCAATAGCGTGCCTTTAGAAGGAAATGCTGAAAATAGCGATCGCTTAAGATCAACCCTTTCAGCAACGCGATTAGGTTTGGACTTTAAAGCGCCAGTCGCCGATCAGAACTTAAATGCCAAAATTGAGGTCGACTTTTTAGGCGGCGCAAACCTTGATAATTTACGTATTCGTCATGCGTATTTAAACTATGGTAACTGGTTAATTGGTCAAACGTGGTCAAACTTTGCGACTCCAGACTACATCCCTGAAACGATTGATGCTTTGGCTTATGTGGGTGCTTCAATTAAACGTACACCTCAAGTGCGTTATACCCATAAATTTACGCCAAATACTAACTTAGTCGCGGCAGTGGAAGACCCGAAAGATGCCAGCATGAGCCAACGTATGCCAGCATTTACAGGACGACTGAATCATAAGTTTAATGATGCACTTTCAGTCAGTGGGCGTGCAATGGCGCATGAAAAACGCATTCAAAATCAAGAAGAGTGGGCGTATGGCGTAGGTGTTGGTGCCAAATTTGACATCACCCCTGTGACTTCTGTGAAAGCCGACTACTACCATGTTAAAGGCGATAGCAGCTTTGTATCCTTTACTAACCCTGGCGTAGTTGCAACAGGCACAAGTATTGAACAAAGTGAGTTTTACTCAATTACTGTCGGTTTAACACAGAAGTTTAATGACAAATTACGTGGTACTTTGGCTTATGGTTATATGACTTTTGATAAAAATCAGGACTACCTTGATGCTGTAGCTGATGATACCAAAATCAATAAAAACTTATGGCAGGCATGGGGTAATTTATTCTATAGCCCAGTTCAGCCTGTTAGCCTTGGCGTAGAGTATGTCTACGGTGAGCGTGAAGCGTTTGCACCTGCGGCAAATGGTAGTAAAAAAGGTGAAGACAACCGTGTGAACTTGGTTGCGATTTATAACTTCTAATACTTTAAGTGATAACCCGTTTTCACTTTGATATGTATAGATCGAAGTGAAATTTCACATAGAAGCCGAAGGATAACCCCTTCGGCTTTTTATGTTTTGCTCGATACTCAGTTTTGAGGAAATGTTGCGAAAGTCATGCAATAGTCGAAGTTTCGTCAGAACTTAAGTTATTTGTCACATAAGAATAAGTCATGAAAATAAAGCACATGTGCTGCCATCAACGGGTTACATTATGTGAGGTAAGTAACTGTATATAGAGTACTTGATGACAATAACATGGATTCTTTTTACGCTTATGGCCGCTTTCATGCAGGCTTGGCGCAACGCTTTTCAAAAGCAACTCAGTACTACTGTAGATGTTTATGGAGTGACTCTAGCGCGGTTCATCTTTGCTTTACCTTTAGCACTGATTTACATCAGTTGCCTTTACCATTTCCAACCTGTGACAGAGTCCGTCCATTTCAATCTCCGTTTTGCTATCTATGTGCTTATTGCGGCGTTGAGCCAAATTGCAGCAACAGCATTGATGGTTCAGCTTTTTAAGCAAAAAAATTATGCAATTGGAGTGGGTCTTGCTAAAAGTGAAGCAGTACTTGCCGCGATTATTGCCGTGCTCTTTTTATCCGATCATTTAAGCCTTTTAGGCTGGTTTGGGGTTGCTGTCGGAGGCTTCGCAGTTTTTTTAATGTCCAAAGGGCGGGACTTTTCTGATTTTTCGGTGCAAACCTTGTGTATAGGTATCGGTAGTGGTTTATGTTTTGCCATTACCTCGCTCTTGGTACGTGAGGCCAGTTTAGAACTAGATAATTTACCGTTTATTCACCGTGCAGCTTGGGTGCTCTTAATGGTGATTGGGACACAGTGCTGTTTACTTTTAATGTATTTGGGTATATTTCGCCGTGCAACATTATGGGCCATGTGGCAGCGTATTGGACTTACATTTCGTGTCAGCTTATGTAGTTTTTTGGCGTCACTGGGTTGGTTTAGTGCCATGAGTATGCAGTCAGTGCCCATTGTAAAAACTTTGGGGCAGGTTGAGATTATTTTTAGTATGTTGATTTCAGCCTACTTCTTTAAAGAAAAGCTGGCACGTGCTGAACATCTCGGTATTGTATTGGTGGTGGTTGCTGCATTTTTAGTGATTTGGGCTTGAAGTCTGATCTTTACACAGCCCCTGTCATTCATTTGTAATGACATTAACCATTCAAAATGTAATGTAACTGCCGTTTTACTAGTCTTCAACTCAAAAAAATAGAGATTAAACCCATGTCTAGGTTTAATCTCCAAAGTGTATTTTCTCGTGGAGTTTAATTTTGAGGCCCGAATTTAGATGTTGATATTAGTGCAGCAAACTTCAGATTCTTATTGAAGAAGGTAGTTTTGATCTGCACCGACAAAGAAAATCACACCTATACAAAAAAGCCCACAGTAAATCGCGAACCAGATAATCATGTTTTTAAATGCTTTATCTGAAATTGAACTATCTGCATATTTTGCTGGTTTTTTTGAGTCTAGATCTTTCATGGTTACTGCACTCAACTGAGGTGATGAGCACATTATGTAAAGCAAACGACTGATGAAACAGGTACAAAAACAAGATTAAAAAAATATAACAGATGAAGCAGAATTGCTCAGGACTGTTATAGTCTAAAGCCTATGTGACACACTATGTAGATATCAGTAACTTGTTTTCAGAGTCCTATCACTTGAAAATACAAGAAAATTAAAAATGATCTTATATTTAAAATACCACTCATGAATTTTATACATACTGAATCATTAGAAATGATCATTTCATTCATGACTGTAATTTTTGTACATTAACTAAAATAGACCTTGTCTGCGTAGAACTAAAGTACTTGAACCTTCAGCATGGCGTTTAAGTTTAAAACGATATTTAGAGAGCATTATGAAAAATTTTGAAAATAAAGTGGCAGCGATCACAGGCGCAGGTTCAGGCATTGGGCAGCAGTTGGCGATTCAACTGGCTAAACAAGGTACACATTTGGCACTCAGTGATCTCAATGAACAAGGTTTGGCGGAAACCTTAAACCACGTCAAAGATTATCCTGTTTCAGTCACGCTCACAAAACTGAACGTTTCAGACCGTAAAGCAGTAGAGGATTGGGCAAAGCAGTGTGAGCAGGATTTCGGGCAGGTCAATTTAGTTTTTAATAATGCAGGGGTCGCGTTAGCGAGTACTGTTGAAGGTCTGAGCTATGAAGATGCCGAGTGGATTTTCAACATCAACTTTTGGGGTGTGGTGTATGGAACCAAAGCTTTTTTACCCTACTTAAAACAAAGTGGCTCTGGGCATATTGTGAATATTTCAAGTCTATTTGGGCTCACTGCTCAACCTACTCAGAGTGCCTATAATGCGACAAAGTTTGCTGTCCGTGGTTTTACCGAGGCACTACGCCAAGAACTAGACCTAGAAAACTGTGGTGTCAGTGCAACTTGTGTTCACCCGGGTGGGATACGTACCAATATTGCCAATAGTGCTCGAATGAGTGACAGTATTCGTGCGCTGGGTATGAACCCAGAGCGTGCTAGCCGTTCTTTCAATAAAATGCTTAAAACCCCGCCAGATGTGGCAGCACAGGCCATTTTAAAGGCTGTAAAAAAAGATGAGCGCCGTGTCTTAATTGGAACAGATGCCAAAATTATCGATCTGGTACAGCGTATTACACCAACAGGCTATACGCAGGCCATGAGCTTTTTGACAGGGAAAAAACGCCGTAAATAAAGACGTATTCACATGAAAGATGATTTTATTGTTTTAACCGAGTATACTAAATCGAGTAATTTTTAAATTAAAAAAAGCTTCGATTTCAATGCTAAAGCATTCCGTTAAATAAAATGATAAGGAGTCCTACATGAGTGGTTCTCATAACCATGATCACAGTCATGTTGAAGTGACTGCAAAAAATGCCAAGAAATTAACCATCGCACTTGCCCTGACGTTTACCTTCTTAATTGTAGAAGTGGTCGCAGGATTTATCACGCAAAGCTTGGCCTTACTGTCCGATGCAGCGCATATGTTTACCGATGCCGCTGCTTTAGCGATTGCTTTAGCAGCCATCAAAATTGGGCAAAAACCTGCCGATGATAAACGTACTTTTGGCTATCAACGGTTTGAAATCTTGGCAGCTTTGTTTAATGCCATGATGTTGTTTGTGGTAGCCATTTACATTTTATATGAAGCCTATCAGCGTTTTAGTCAGCCACCTGAAATTCAAAGCTTGGGTATGTTGGTTGTTGCGGTTCTGGGTTTAATCATTAACCTGATTTCAATGAAGATTTTGGTGTCGAGCAGTCAAGACAGCTTAAATGTGAAAGGGGCTTATCTTGAAGTGCTCAGTGATGCCTTGGGCTCTGTGGGTGTGATCATTGGCGCACTGGTGATTTATTTCACAGGTTGGATGTGGGTAGATACCGTTATTGCGGTGTTGATTGGCTTTTGGGTCTTACCTAGAACTTGGGTGCTACTGAAACAAAGTATCAATATTTTGCTCGAAGGTGTACCAAGTGAAATTGATATCGAATCTTTACGCAATGATTTGCTGGCTTTAGAGGGTGTACAAGGTATTCACCAGCTTAAAGTTTGGGCCATTACCTCTAAGAATGTGCATTTAACAGCGCATTTGATTGCACCTGATGTAGATCAGAGAGCTTTATACCACCAAGCTGTGGAGTTATTGGGGCATGAGCATGGGATTACGCAAGTGACTTTGCAGATTGAAGAAGATGAATGCCATCCACACCAACATGAACATAGTCATTAAAAAAGACTTGACCTTAGACTTAGTCTAGGCTTTACAATAGCGTCACTTTATTTCAGTACGACATTATGCGTTCTACCACGTGGATTAGCGTCTTAGTTGCTTTATTCATGTTCCAAAGTCTTTGGAACGTGGCGGCAGCTTTTTGCGTCCATGAAGAACAAAAAACTCAAGTCGTGACGCAACAAAATTTTCATTTTGGGCATCATCAAACCACCTTGTGTGTGTCTGATGATAAGGCACACCAGCAAAGCAGTGCCGATAGCCATACTCAAACGGCAAATGATCAGTTTGAATTGGGTGAAGACCATCAAGACCATCAAGATCATTTGCCTTCAATGGCACATTTGATTATTCCGAAAGAAATAAACTATCAAATGCCGCTCGCGTTTGAAGTTCGTGAGCGTCCGCAGTTTTTTTGGCACAATGCCTATCAAGCCCCTGATTTATTGGGGCAACATCCTCCTCCTGAACTTTCCCCGCTAATGGTGGGGTAGCCTAAAACATTTCCCACCACTTCTTCTAAAAATTAGTGGGAAAAAACATGTCGAATCAATTTAAGGCGTTTATACGCCAAGCCCTTGCTGTGGGCATAACAACAGCCGCAATGCAATGGAGTTTTGCCGAACCGATCAAGACTTTGGATGAAGCTTTAGCAAAAGTAGAGCGCTATCAAAACCAAAGCGACATTGGGCAACAGCGTCAAAGCATTTCAGAGCTGAACATCAAAAACAGTGGCCTATGGCAAAATCCTAGCTTAAATATCAATCAAGATGGTTTGGGTTCAAATACCAATCAAGAGCTCAGTATTGCCATCAGTCAGCCCTTAGATGTTTTTGGACAGCGTAAGCTTAATCAAAAACTCGCAGAAACAGCGCAGCAACAAGGACAGTTACAACAACAACTGTGGACAGCACAAAGCCAATTGGTGGTGAAATTTGCATGGTCTCAGTTGGCTTTGGCACAAGTTGAAAAATCGCTGTACGCAGCACAACTCAAAGTGAGTCAAAACAATTTAGACAGTGCCAAAAAACGTTATCAGGCGGGCAGTATTGCTTTGGTTGACTATGAACGTGCGCAAATCGAAAGTTTGGATATGCAGCGCTTATACCAACAAGCGGTACTGTCAGAACAAGTAGCACAGCGTCAACTCTCAAACCTTTGGGGCGAAACCAAAGCCGATATTCAACTCAATGCGACCTCAATGCCATGGCCAGATCAAAGCGATGCCACAGTACAGCGCTATATTGCTGAAGGTTGGTTGGAAAAGCTATATGCACTGAACATTCAACAGTCCAATTTAAACATTGAAAGTTTAAAAGTGCAGGCACGTCCCAATCCGACCTTAAATGTCGGCATGAAACGGAGCCAAGCACCGAATGAAAGTAGCGATACCACATTAGGTGTCGGCGTGGATATTCCGCTGAATATTTTTAACCGTCAGCAATACAGCATTCCGATGGCCCAGCGTCAGCAAAGCCTGTTGAATCAGCAGCAACAGCGTGAGTTAAAACAGCAAATTTTAGATATCGCCAATGCCATGCATGAACTCAAAGGACTAAATAAACAGTTTAGTTCGATGAGTCAACAAACGTCTTTGGCAGAACAAGTGCAAGTCCGCACGCTGCAAGGTTTTAAAGCGGGAAAGCTGTCCATTACCGACATTCAACAAGCCAACTTACAGCTGCAAAGCATACGCCTTGGGCAGTTGCAGTTATTACGTCAAGCTTGGCAGACTGCATTGAGCGCAGAAGCACTCAGCCTCGGTACTAGCTATGAGCAGATCAGTAGTTCAGATGCTTATAGCCAAATCAGTAAAAATTCAATCGCACAAATACAAGACCTCATCCTTGGCGGAGCACAATAATATGCAACTAAAAAACCAATTTGGAAAAATATCACAGCCATTGATGATTGGGCTTTTGCTCCTCATTACATTTCTCATCGCTGTTGGAATTTGGTTTAGCTCGAAAGATACAACCACTGATGAACATGCGCATGAAGAATCTGAACATGCTGATGAACCCGAGGCAGAAAAAGGACATGCCGAGGAAGGTGAAATTCAACTGACGGCACAGCAACTGACAGAGCAAGGCATTCAAATCGCTTCAGCTCAACAAGGCGTGGTGTCTCAAGTTACCGTTCTGCCTGGAAAGCTTGTGGTTAATACCGATCAGCAAGCACATATTTCGCCAAACTTTGGTGGGCATGTGGAACAGGTGAATGTTGAACTTGGTCAAAACGTACAAAAAGGACAAACCTTAGCTGTACTGTCCGTCCCAGAACTGATTGATCAACAGGCCAATTTGCGGATGGCTCAAGCCAGTTTGGATTTGGCACGTCAAGATTATCAACGTGAACAGCAGTTATGGTCACAGGGCATTTCCGCCAAGCAGGATTACCAACGGGCAGAAAATGCTTACCGACAAGCGCAGATTACTGTGCAATCGGTGCAAAGCCGCTTAAACGCCCTAGGGGCAACAGGTGGAGTAAATGGTCGTTTTGCCATTAAAGCACCCATTTCAGGTGTGATTAGCCAAAAAGATATCGTAGTGGGTGAAAACGTACAATTGGCCGATCAGCTTTTTGTGATTGAACAATTTAAAGAGTTATGGCTTGAGTTTAATCTGCCTGCTCAGTACTCAGGTCAGTTACAAGCCAATCAGAGTCTGACATTTAAGCCGAATGCTTCTGAACAAAAATATGAAGCCATTATCCAAAGCTTAACCTCTCAAGCCGATGCACAAACAGGACGCTTGGTGGTACGTGCTAAATTAAAAAGCCAAGCGGCTGAACTACGTCCAAATGTTTTAGTGAATATCTTTTTAGACAATACCAGTTCAAAAACAGCACTTCGCGTCCATAAAAGTGCTATTCAAAACATTGAAGGTCAAACTTCGGTATTTGTGGTCGACGCTGAACAAAAAGGACAAGTGCATTTGAAAGCGCAGCCCGTTCAACTTGGGCAAGCTTCAAATGATGTTCAATGGGTGGAAGTGATTTCAGGCCTAACAGCAGGACAACGCTATGTCAGTCAAGGCAGCTTTGTTCTTAAGTCTGAATTAGAAAAAGGCGAGGCTGATCATGCACACTAATCATGATTTACCCAAGCCTGAGGGTTTGTTTGAACGAATTATTCAGTTCTCTATTCAAAATGCAATTTGGGTCATGCTCTTTGTCTGTACATGGATTGCGGTCGGGGTTTATAGCTATCAAAAACTGCCGATTGATGCAGTGCCCGATATTACCAATACGCAAGTACAAATTAATACCCAAGCCAATGGTTTTACCGCATTGGAGGTTGAGCAGCGGATTACCTATCCAATTGAAACTGCAATGGCGGGTATTCCAGATTTACAGCTGACTCGATCTATTTCACGCTATGGTTTGTCCCAAGTCACTATTGTATTTGAGGATGGCACAGACATCTATTGGGCACGTCAGCAGATTAATCAACGGGTGCAAGAGGTCAAAGCGGACTTACCTAGCGATGTTTCCCCAACCATGTCACCAGTTTCGACGGGTTTAGGTGAAATTTATCAATGGGTCATTAAAGCTGAACCGAATGCCAAAAAAGTGGATGGTACGGCTTATAGCGCGATGGACTTGCGGGAGATCCAAGATTGGATCGTTCGTCCACAATTGCAACGTGTTGCGGGGGTTGCCGAGGTCAACAGTATTGGCGGGTTTAATAAAACCTATGTGGTTGCTCCCGACTTAAACCGTATGCAACAGTTGAATATTTCCTTAAGCCAACTACAAACTGCTTTACAGGAAAATAATGAAAACCGTGGTGCCGGCTATATTGAAGAAAATGGTCAGCAGCTCACAGTCCGTGTTCCGGGGACACTCAATAGTCTTGCAGACATTGAAAATACAACAGTTGCCAGCCCAAATGGGAACCCCATTCGTGTGGGGGATATCGCGCAGGTTTCAATTGATCATGACCTCCGAACAGGAGGAGCAACCTATAACGGCGAAGAAACTGTACTCGGCATCGCTATGATGATGATGGGGGAAAATAGTCGAACGGTGTCTAAAGCTGTAGATGCCAAAATTCAAGAGGTGCAAAGCAGTTTACCGCAAGGTGTCACAATAGAAACGGTTTATGACCGAACGACTTTGGTGGAAAAAGCCATTAAAACGGTGCAAAAGAACTTGGTTGAAGGCGCAATCTTGGTGATTGTGATCCTCTTTTTATTCTTAGGTAATATTCGTGCTGCGTTAATTACAGCCTGTGTGATTCCACTGTCTATGCTGTTTACTTTAACGGGTATGGCACAACAGAACATCAGTGCCAACCTGATGAGTTTGGGTGCATTGGATTTCGGTATTATTGTCGACGGTGCAGTGGTAATTGTTGAAAACTGTATTCGGCGTTTAGCCCATGCACAACAAATGCTCAAACGACCGTTGACTCAGTCGGAACGTTTTAAAGAAGTGTTTTTGGCAGCGCGCCAAGCCCGCCGTCCACTCATTTTTGGTCAGCTGATTATTTTAGTGGTGTATTTACCGATTTTTGCACTGACTGGTGTAGAGGCAAAAATGTTCCACCCAATGGCTTTGACTGTTGTACTTGCACTCGTTGCAGCCATTATTTTGTCGATCAGCTTTGTACCTGCGGCTGTCGCACTTTTTGTCAAAGGTGACATTAAAGAAACTGAAAGCCGTTGGATGCTGTGGCTAAAAGAGCGATATCAGCGAGTATTGGACTGTACCTATCAGTATAAAGCGGTGGTTTTGACCTTCGCACTGTGCTTATTGGTGTTGACGGGATTACTTGCAACACGTATCGGCAGTGAGTTTGCACCGCAACTGAGTGAAGGTGACTTTGCTGTACAGCAACTGCGCTCTCCAAGCACAGGCTTAGAAGAATCACTTCGTATTCAGGAAAATACGGAAAAGCTACTTCTGAAGAAATTCCCTGAAATACAGGCTATTTTTGCGCGAACAGGCACGGCTGAAGTGGCGACCGATGTGATGCCACCGAATATTTCAGATGGTTACGTCATGCTGAAACCCCGTGATGCATGGCCAAATCCAAAAGAAACACTCGATGAACTGCGTAGCCGTATGCAGGCCTATTTAGCAACATTGCCCGGTAACAACAGTGAGTTTTCTCAGCCAATTGAACTGCGTTTCAATGAGTTAATATCGGGTGTACGTAGCGATGTCGGTGTCAAAATCTTTGGCGATGACATGCAAGTATTAAATACGGAAGCTGAAAAAATCAGTAAATTGATTCAACAGGTTTCAGGCAGTACCGCCGTTAAAGTTGAACAAACGTCGGGTTTACCTTTGCTCAATGTTGAAATTGATAAAAGCTTGGCGGCGCAATACGGCCTAAGTGTCAAAACCATACAAGACTATGTATCAGCAAGCATTGGCGGACAAAATGTTGGTGAAATTTTACAGGGTGACCGCCGTTTTGACTTTGTGATTCGACTTAGTGAACAAGACCGTAGTGTCAGTGGGATCGCGCAACTGCCAATACAGCTTCCGAATGGTGGCAGTATTTTACTCACCGATATTGCCACTGTAAAAATGATGGATGGCATCAACCAAGTCAGCCGTGAAAATGGCAAACGTCGTGTGATTGTCACAGCGAATGTGGAAGGGCGCGATTTAGGTTCTTTTGTCACAGAAGTACAAAGTCAGCTTAAACAATACCCACTTCCAAGTGGCTACTGGATTGAATATGGTGGTCAGTTTGAAAATTTGGCCTCGGCACAGGCTCGAATGCAGATTGTGATTCCACTGGCATTATTGACGATCTTTATTTTGCTGATGGCTGTTTTCCATAACATCAAAGAAAGCTTGCTGGTGTTCACGGGTGTTCCATTTGCCCTAACTGGTGGTGTGCTTTTCTTGTGGTTAAGAGACATTCCTTTGTCAATGTCGGCGGGCATTGGTTTCATTGCCTTGTCTGGCGTTGCCGTTTTAAATGGTTTGGTCATGCTGACCTTCATTAAAGAGTTAAGAGGGCAATACCGCTTACATGAAGCCGTTTGGCAGGGAGCGATTTTGCGATTAAGGCCTGTTTTAATGACCGCTTGTGTGGCGTCCTTAGGTTTTGTGCCGATGGCGCTTGCCACAGGCACAGGAGCAGAGGTTCAACGTCCACTGGCGACCGTGGTGATTGGTGGAATTATTTCTTCGACGTTATTGACCTTGGTGCTATTGCCAGTGTTGTATCGTTGGATGAATGCAAAAAAAGAAACGAAAGTTTAATCCCTTAATCAGTTGAAGCATGGGGAGGCAAAATAGTCTCCTCATACTTTTTTATACTACTTGATATCAGTCTGATCGCTTTGGAGAGTTAAAAATGGCAAATCTGTTATAGTCTGTTATATTTTTTTCACAAAGAACTGTATCTGTCCTTTCGTATAGGAAACCTTAGAATAATGAATATAGATAGAGCGTTGAGGTATTGAAAATGAACTTTTTACTGAAGAAAAATAGAGCTTGGTTTGTATTCTTTATCATTACTTTATATTCGTTTCTTGGATTTTTTCTTGGATTTATCATTTGGGAATACTTTTTGAAGTAAGTACATAGTAACGCTAAAGAAAACTAAGGCAGCTAATACTTCAGAAACTAATCAGAATCTTATTTTTCTAACACCAGACTCAACTCCTACGAGACAAGTCTGGTTTTTTAAACTTTAAAACTTCCATTGCACCGAGACAGATGCATTTAAAGGATCTCCGGGTTGAATCCACATATCACTATAGCTTGCAACATAGTACGTTTCGTCTAAGAGATTGTGCACATTGAACTGGTAGCGTAGCTGATCTGTTGGCGCATAATAAGCGTTTAGATTCAACAAAGTGTACTCAGGAAAGCTGAAGCCGTTATCTGTACTGTGTCCACTACGTTTGCCCACATAGATTGCTGTTGCACCGAGTCCAACTTTGTCCGCATTGGCAAGGGTCCATTCATAGTTGCTACTGATAGAGCCGCTGTGCTTCGGAACATTGCTAAGTCGTGAACCCTTAGCAAGACTTTGGTCTTTTTCCACTTGAGCGTCTGTGTAGCTATAGTTGGCACGTATAGAAAATTGATCATTGAGCTGTGTCTCTAGATCGAACTCTAGTCCCTTACTTGAGACTTCTCCAGCGGTAATTTGATAGTTACTATCTGCTGGATCTGTGGTTAAGACATTCTCTTTATCCATTTTAAAGAGGGCTAAGCTCAGCAAACTCTGTGGGGTAATCCGATATTTCCCACCAATCTCATAGCTTTTGCCTTTTTCAGGGTTAAACACATCGCCGTTTCGGTCCATGCCACTGTTGAGTGCAAAGGATTCTCCATAGTTGGCATACCATGACCAACGATCATTCAGTCGGTAGTTTAAACCCAAACGTGGACTGGTTTGTTGTAAATCCTTTTTACTGGATGTACCTGCAAGTTTATTTTGAAAGTCTTGGGTGACGTGATCAAAGCGTGCTCCAAATAGCACACTCCATTGATCATTAAGGAAAATTTGATCTTGTATATTCAGTGCAAAATAGCGTTGCTGTTCTTCGGTATTAATGAAAAGTGGAAGCTCGGGTAAGTATTGTCCATAAATAGGAGTATAGATATCAATGCTATTTGGCACGCTACTGCTGTGGTTTCGACGCAGTTGTAATTGACGGTACTTCATCTGCCCAAGTTCAGTGCTCAAAAGTACTTCATGACGGGCCCAGTCTTGTTGGATCGTCCCCAGTAGTTCAGTTTGAAAGAGAATGTCATCACTTTTATTGTCACGGTAGCGACGCTGGCGCTCTAATGTACGTCCATCACTTTGAATACGACGAGGTTCACTGGAAAAGCCTTTGAGCTGAGTATCTTTCACACTAAGAGCATTATTCATTTTCCAGTCATCATTAAACTGATGTGCAAGTCGAAGCTGATAGAAATGATCTTTTTGAATATGATCACCATCATCAGGTTCGCCTGTAAATGTTTTAGGGTCCATCACGAATTGTTTTTGATAACTACTTACACCACGGTCGAAGGTTCCATCTTGTCGGGTAAATTCGCTGTCAAAATCTAATTGGGTTGAATCTGAAATTTTCCATGTGAGTTGGGGGGAGAAAAACCAACGCTCACTCTGCACATGATCACGAAAACTTTGATTATCTTCATGTGCGACCGCAATACGATAAGCCACACGATCACTGATTGGGGCAGTATGTTCAAAACTAGCACGGTATTTTTCTAAACTATTGGCACGTAAATTCACTTCTGAAGAACTTTCCCATTCAGGCTTTTTAGTGTTGATATTCAGTAGACCGCCAGCTTCCCCGCGGCCATAGAGCGCAGCCATTGGGCCTTTTAAAAAGTCGAGGGATTCAATATTCACCATATCTCGCGGAGCGCTGAGTCCACGGTTGACACTTAGACCATTTCTGATGATTTGTGCCCCAATATTGGGGTCTGTACTAAAACCTCTAAATGAAAAGTTATCCCAAAAGCCGCCACCATAATTGGTTTGATTATAGACCCCGCTCACTTGTGTTAATGCATCGTCAATACGTTGCACATCTTGTTGTTGAATTAAAGCTTTGGATAACACACTTCGACTAAATGGCACGTCTAAAATGTCATGTGAAAACTTAGTCATTGCTGTGCTTTGTTGAAGGTTTTCACCCTCAGTTTCGGCTTGTAATTGGATGGTCTGGAGTACTTCTGTTGAAGTTTCGGCCCAAGTGAAAGAACTCAGCAGGCTTAAATATATGCTTGAGGAAAAAAGAGAGAATTTATTCATCATGAAGGAGAGTAGTTTAGACTTGTATTGTTATGTTATAACATTTTAATGGATTTATAGTTAAAAAATCACTCTAAAATTAAAAAATATCTTAAAAAAATGAAATAAATCAACCTAAGCTTTTAGGTTCCAATCCACAATACACTGTTTCAATTCAGATAAATTCCCATCTACCATATGCTGTATCAAATACGGCTGAAGATATTGAACGCAGATCAACGTTATAATTTAAAATCAGATAGTTAAACTCAATTTCAAAATCTACACACTCAAAGCTATTGCCAGATAATTTTAAAAAAAAGCTGAGATATGTTGAATAATGTGCTTGTTCATTTTAAGAAAATTGTGAATACTCATGCCGCAAAATTCAGGCTGTAAATTTATCTTTTGGGGTTAGCAACGACAGTGAAAACGTATCCATTTTCTCGTTTACAAAAAGCATTATTGGCGGTTGGTTCATTTTCATGTCTAGGGCTGAACTCGGTATGGGTACATGCGGCAGAAGAGAGTGATGTAGAGCAACTCGCAACCATTACAACTACTGCTCAGACTGAACAACTGGCTTATTATCAACCCAAAGTTAATTTGTCTGGCTTTAGTCAGCAAAACCTTGCAGCAATTCCTGCATCTATTCACACCGTTACTGCTGAACTGATCGCAGATCAACATGCGAAAACACTGAGCGATGTGGTAAAGAACGATGCGTCTGTTGGGGATGGCTATGCACCTATTGGTTACTATGCAAACTTTGTGATGCGTGGATTTAGCTTAAATGCGGGATCAAGTTATTTACTGAACGGTAATTTGCTACGCGGTGAGCAAAACGTGGCGCTTGAAAATAAAGAACAAGTTGAAATCCTAAAAGGCATGAGTGCGATTCAAAGTGGTATGTCCACGCCAGGCGGTGTAGTGAACTATGTGAGTAAACGCCCCAAAGATGTCCAATCTTTAACCATCGAAGCAGACAGTCATGGCGGTAGCCGTGTGGCAACCGACCTTGGTGGATGGCTTGGAGACAATCAACAATTTGGTTATCGCGTGAATGCAGCTTATGAAGACATTCACCCGTATGTTGAACATGCCGATGGAAAACGTTTGTTTGGCTCCTTGGCTTTAGACTGGAAAATTTCAGATCGTTCAAAACTTGAATTTGATCTTGAATCACAGCGTCAAAAACAACGTTCAGTACCAGGTTATCAGCTACTTGGTGGTGAAACTGTACCGACAGGAGTGGAATGGGATCGTTTGCTGGGTTATCAAAGCTGGAGCAAACCAATCACCAATGAAAGTCTAAATACGAGTCTGAAATATAGTTATCAAATCAATGATAAATGGAACGGCAATCTGTCTGTTTCACAAAGTCGTGTGGTCGTAGATGATTACTCAGCCTTTGCCTACACCTTTGACACTGATGGTAACTACGATATTTATGATTTCCGCAGCCCAGATGATAGTTATCTAACCAATCAATTTAAAACGGGCTTAAACGGAAAATTCAACACTGGAGCATGGCAACATAACCTGAGTTTAGAGTTGTCACATGCCTACAAACGCCATACTCAGTATGATGCAATCAATGAATGGATAGGTTCAGGAAATATTTATAATGATCCTATTACATATACGCCTACGGACAAAGCCTTAGGTAATCATTACAAATCGTTAGATAGTCAACAAACAGCCCTCAACCTGTTGGATCAAATCGAATTTAATGATGCATGGTCAGTTTTGCTGGGCGGTAAGCTTTTGCATTTAAATGAAAGTGCCTATGCTGCGGATGGCAACAGTATTCGTGACACCGACTTCAATCGCTTCTTGCCACAGCTCGCGTTGATGTATCAGCCTTGGCAGAACACTCATCTGTATGCTTCTTATGCCAAAGGGATAAGTGACGGCAGTCAAGCGCCGTGGTCTGCCTATGGTAATGAGGATAAAGGTATCGTAGGAAATGCCTTTGAAACTTTAGCACCAAGACGTTCAACTCAATATGAATTAGGTCTTAAACAGCAATGGCAAGAGCTACTATTTACTGCCGCTTTGTTTGACTTAACACAAGACCATCAATATACCAACTTAGACAATTACTATGTCACCGATGGTGAACAGCATAATCTAGGTTTGGAATTGGGCTTGCAAGGTCGTGTTGCTGAAAATCTGGATATGACATCGACTTTGGCACTGACCCGTTCACGTTTGGAAGATATACAGGTCGATGCTTATAAAGGGCATCAAACTCAAAACGTACCGACAGTTCGTTTTGCCAGTCATGTGTCTTATCAAATGCCTCAAGTAGAAGGTTTACGTTTACTCGCAGGTATGCAATACAGCAGCAGTAAATACGCCAACAAAACGGGTACGGTTAAAGTTTCAGGCTATACCGTATTCGATGCGGGTGCAGCTTATAACTTCCGTGCTTATGGTTATGACAATATGCTTCGCCTGAATGTGGACAACCTGTTCAATAAAAAATATTGGCGAGATGCAGGAAGCTTTTTCGGGGATGACTATTTATTTCTGGGTACACCACGTACAGCACAATTTTCATGGACTGTGAACTTCTAGACAGAAATCGCTAGGTTTTAGGTTTTCTAAATTCTCCAATTTTGGGTCGTAGGAAAACCTATTGCTGGTAAGACTCATGTGTTAGTTGTGGGCTTATTCATTGAATGAATGATGAAGGTTGAATAAGTCTACAGAAATAGGTTTGTATAAAAAATTCTTACTGCACTATGATCAAAGCGAATTCTTAAGCTTGTGAATCAATATCCCAAAGCAAACTTTGAAGGTTTGAGCTCAAGCGTTTTTAACACCTTGAATTATCGTGATAGAGGAACATTTTATGTCTGATAAGAATAAACGGGCAATCGTGGTTGGAGCTTCTAGAGGGATTGGCCTAGGTCTGGTTCGTGAGCTGCTTAATCAGCACTGGCAGGTTATCGCGACCATCCGAGACATAGACCAAGTCTCTACAGGCTTAAATCAACTGCTTTCTGAGTATCCCGACCGACTTGAATTAACCGAATTAGATTTAAGCTATGTACAAACGGCAGACCGTTTACTCAGTAAATATCATGAAAAATCCATCGACCTACTGTTGGTTTCCGCGGGCATTCTTGGGCCAAAACATCAACGCGTTGAGCAGTGCACGCCCAATGAGATTGCCAATCTGTTTTGGGTAAATAGCATTGCACCCGTGACGATTGCGAGAACACTTCTTCCTTTGATGAAAGAAAAGAGTGTCATTGCATTTATGAGTTCTCGCATGGGAAGCGTTGCTTTAAACGATGATGGAAGTATGGAGCTGTATCGCGCAAGCAAGGCTGCTCTCAATAGTATCACACGGGGCTTTGCGATAAATGAGGCAATTCCTGCCCAAATAGGCGTGCTGAACTTACATCCAGGCTGGGTGCAAACTGAAATGGGCGGAAGCCATGCACCCATCAACGTAAAAGAAAGCACAACGGGCATTGTACGTGTGGTTGAAGATTTTATTGGTAAAAATGAACAACAGTTTGTCGACTTTCAAGGTCATGAAATAACGTGGTAATAAATAGCCACCGCCTAAATAATACGGTGCAGTTTTTCATTCTTGGAGGGACTGCATATTGCTTTCATCCTAAATAAAATAACAACTTGCTAAAAAGTGCGATAACCATTTAAAAATAGTCGTACCGTATTTTGAATATTTTCTTGCAACTGTTCTGTATTGGGTAAATAGGACTCATCTCAAAACTACAAGAGATGCACCATGATTAATCGTATTTAAGAAATGTGATGGACAAAAAATACAATTTCTACACCTATACAATCCTATCTTTTTCCAGTAATTTTACTATGGTATGAAAAATGCTAAGAATAAAATGACTCAAAAAGGATGACCTATGAAAAAAACGATTTCAGCTTTGACATTAAGTTTAAGCCTATTACTCCCATGTGCAGCATTTGCCAAAAATAATGTCGTTGTTGTCGCTACTGGTGGAACGATTGCAGGTGCTGGAGCAAGCTCTACCAATAGTGCAACCTATACTGCGGCAAAAGTTCCTGTGGATGCATTATTAAATGCGGTTCCCCAGATTCAAAACCTTGCCAATGTGACTGGTGTGCAGGCCATGCAAGTTGCATCAGAAAGTATTACGGATAAAGAATTATTATCCCTTGCACGTCAAGTCAATGACTTACTTAAAAAGTCTGATGTGAATGGTGTCGTGATTACACATGGAACAGACACACTAGAAGAAACAGCTTTCTTTTTAAATTTAGTGATTCATTCAGATAAGCCGATTGTATTGGTCGGGTCAATGCGTCCAAGTACTGCACTTTCTGCTGATGGCCCGTTGAACCTTTATAGTGCGGTTGCACTTGCTGCCGACGATAGTGCAAAAGGTAAAGGAACTTTTGTGCTCATGAATGACGACATTTTTGCAGCACGAGATGTTTCAAAAACAATTAATATCCATACCAATGCATTTATGAGCCAATGGGGTGCACTCGGGACCTTAGTCGAAGGAAAACCTTACTGGTTCAGAAATACAGCAAAACGTCATAATAAGAGCTCAGAATTTAATATTGAAAATATTAAAGGTGATAGCTTACCGCTGGTACAAATTGTTTATGGTTCAGGCAATATGTTGCCGGATGCATACACGGCTTATGCTAAAGCAGGGGCAAAAGCTATTATTCATGCAGGTACAGGGAATGGATCGGTAGCCAATTATATTGTTCCAACATTAACTGACTTACAAAAACAAGGTGTGCAAATTATTCGTTCATCTCGCGTACCTCAAGGTTTTATTCTTAGAAATGCAGAACAACCAGATGACAAATATGGTTGGGTGGTCGCACATGATCTTAACCCGCAAAAAGCTAAATTACTTGCTGCACTTGCTTTAACAAAAACAAAAGATGCCAAGGAAATCCAACGCATTTTTTGGGATTACTAAAATCAATAACTGTGAACTTGCATAGTAATGCTTTTCAGTTAAGCACCTTAAAAATTTAAGGTGCTTTTTTACCGTCTATAAATAGATTAAATTCATCGACTCTATATCGAATAAATATTTAACAAATCAATAGCAACCTATACTCACCATCTTTTTCGACAGGCGCTCTATGCACACAAGGCAAGACCTGTTGCGTCGGATGATCTACCGCCAAGCGCCAAAGATGTCCTAAGCCTAAATTCACAGGTTTTGCATTCGGTTTAGGTTGATAATGCAGGTCGAAAAAGTACTCTTCTAGGAAAGTTTCAAACTCTGTTTCTGGGCCATCATGCCGCTTTTTAAGCTTTTCTCTGATTTCGGGAATGAGAACTTTTTTCTCAACTTGAGCATTGGGCACGATATCACTTACAGCACCGTGGTAGGTACATAAGAAAGTATCTGTTTCTATGGGTGAACGATCAATATGAAACGAATATACATCTGTTGAAATAAAATCTAGCTCGTCATCACGTTCATAACATTTCAATAAGTTAAGTGCAGGGGATGCGCCAAAATCGGTTAATAGCTGTATATCTTTTAAAATGATTTCCCTTGCGAGATTCCCTTTTTCTGAAAGTTGTAAAGCTAAAAGATCTTCAACGGAAACTTCTGTAATATTCTCTTTTAACTCAAGTTTAGCCACAATTTCTTTAAAATCGCCAACCAAATCTCTACGCCAGCAGATAGCATTCATTTCTCCTTGAAAATTCGAATTTACAAGTTTAGAGAAGTTAGAAACTACACTAATTTGGGCGTTGTCAGAAAATGGATTTTTCATATGAGAATTAGATCATAAACAGGATGTAATCATAACATCTAGCTTTAGGTATATTGCATTTAAAAATAGCTGGGTAATTTCTTGAAGAAGAATATCATCTGTAATAGAAGCCCTTGCCACCGAGACTTGCGTAGCTGCACAGTTCAGATTACGATATTTCGATTTAACATAAAATGAAGTTATACGGCTTAAATCAAATAAGGTTAATTAATGAGAAACGAGAAAGGGCTTCCACCTTTAGTCGGGAATATTTCGGAAGGATCTATAACATGGCAACGATTAGATAATATTAACTATGAGGAATTAGGGTATTTTTTGTCATGCCATTTAATAATATAGGACTTACGCATTGACGGATTCAAAAAAGTATTAAAATACTTTATAAAGTATCTGTGATCAGACGAATTAAAAATGCTTCTACAGCAACTTGTACTCTACCCATTTATATGGGCTTTCTCATG